>NZ_CAMZCS010000006.1 GCF_947305105.1 uncultured Fibrobacter sp.
GTTCGGCAACGGCGTTGGCGTTTGCACCCGGAGTGTTGAACACGCAGATGCCCTTCGCGGAGGCCTTGTCGATGGTGATGTTGTTCACGCCAGCACCGGCGCGGGCGACGGCGAGAAGGCCGTCAAAGTTATCCGTATCGACCTGAGCGGAACGCACCAAGATGGCATCCGGATTTTCGACGGAGTCGGAAACCTGATAGAACGAGCCAAACAGGCTCAAGCCTTTCTTGGAAATGTTGTTCATCGTCTTAATAGTTGCCATTGTATTATCCTTTGTTTAAGTTAAAAAGTAGGAAGTAGGAAGTAGGAAGTAGGAAGTAGGAAGGACTTTTGCTAACACTGTCTACTTCCTACTGTCTACTGTCTACTAAATCAAGGTTCCACCCAGCGACCTCTTTCTTTTATCAAGTTCACCAGTTCTTCGATGGCGTCCTCTTCGGGGATGTTCTTCTTGACCGCGGTCTTGCCTTCGAACAGGGTAATGCGGCCGGGGCCACCGCCCACGTAGCCGAAGTCGGCGTCCGCCATCTCGCCCGGGCCGTTCACGATGCAGCCCATGATGCCGATGGAGATGTCCGAAAGGTGGCCGAAGCGGGCCTTGATCTTGCCCATGACCTGCTGGATGTCGTACAAGGTACGTCCGCAGCTCGGGCAGCTGATAAAGTTCGTCTTGCTGCGGCGGCAGTAGGCGGCCTGCAGGATGTCGAACGCAAGCAGGACGCTTTCCTTCGCGCCCTTGTAGCCGTCGATAACGACGGCATCGCCAAGACCGTCGGTCACGAGGCTTCCGATGTCGGCGGAAACGCGGAGCGTTTCGGTTTCGTTGTCATTAATCTTCGCGTAGAGCAAAATCGGGTCTTGGCGACCTGCAGCGGCGAGCGCTGCAGCAAGGGCGCGCACGCCGGAAACCATCTCCGGGCCGGTGTAGCAGAACACGGAACCTGCGGGAACGGCGGAAGGATTCTGGGCGAAGCCCGCGATATCCATCGCGTCCTTGAATTCCACAATCGGCTTCTCGTTCAAGCTCGGGAGCGCGAATTCCGCGTTGCGGCGTTCGCCGGTGAGCGCAATCGCGTCGGCCTTCACGCCGACCTTCACCGGGCTATTGCCACCAATCTCCACGCCGGAAACCTTCACGGCCTCGGTAGCGCGGCGTTCGTAATGGTACGGGTCCTTCTCGAAGACCGGCACGTTGTAAGCAGTCGGAGCAGCGGGAAGCGCACAGGCCTTGATGAGTTCCTGCGCCACCGGGACTTCGGCCACCGGATCCTCGGTAAGCGAAACGCGAATCGTATCGGCAAGGCCATCGAGCAAAAGCGCACCGATGCCCGCCGCAGACTTGAGTCGCCCGTCGGCACCGGCTCCGGCCTCGGTCACGCCCACGTGGAACGGATACGGCTTGAAGCCTTCCTGCTTGATGCGGGCGGCGAGCATGCGGTAGGCGGCAATCGCCACGCGCGGGTTGCTGCTCTTCAAACTTAAAACAACTTGGTCAAAATGCTCGGCTTCGCACACGGCCAGGTATTCCATGGCGCTTTCCACCATGCCTTCCACCGTGTCGCCGTAGCGGTAGATCATGCGGGCCGAGAGCGAGCCGTGGTTCACGCCGATGCGGATGGCGCGTCCCAGGCGCTTGGCCTCCTGCACGAACGGCGTGAAAGCTTCGGCGACCTTCTCCTTGCCTTCGTCGAACATCTTGTCCGTCTGGTTCTCGAGCGTGAGGATGCCCGTATCCACGAAGTTACCCGGATTGATGCGGACCTTCTCGACCCACTTGAGCGCCTCGAACGCGGCCTTCGGCTGGAAGTGGATGTCGGCGGAAACCGGCACCTTGCAACCCGCGGCGCGGACCTGCTTCATCACTTCTTCGAGACCCTGCGCATCGGCAAAAGTCGGAGCGGTAATGCGAACCAGGCCACAGCCCACCTTGGCGAGCGCCAAAGTCTCGGCCACCGTCTTCTCGACGTCCTTCGGCTTGGTGGTGGTCATGGACTGAACTAAAATGGGGGCGTTGCCCCCTATCAAAGCCTCGCCAACGCGGACTTGTACAGTTTCCCTGCGGACCGCATTGAAGCGGTCGGCTACATACGGGAATTCGCTAAACTTCGTCATGGTGCCAAATTTAGAAAAAAAGCACTAAACGAGCAAATTGCAGCGTCTGAAAAATCAATTATTCAAAAATAGGTGGACAAAAATTCCATTTAGAACGTCATTTAAAAACGTTTCCCGAGGGATTCCTCGTACTCCCGGAGTTTCTTGTAGCCGGGGCTTTCGAGCGGGAGGATGGACGGGTCAAGTTTCAGGGGCTTGTAGCCCCAGCCCGGATTGTTCTGAACGGTAATCGAATAAACAGGAACATCAAGCGGGAAAACAAGCTCGTAGGCATATTCAGGGCAGCCATTTTCCCTATCGTAATCGGGATTGATACTTCTACGTATATATTCTGCACAAATAGAGCTTTTTTCTTCATCGTTCAGTTTTCTATGAACAAAATTTGAATCTTGTACTGTACTGATTCTATCACCGATATAATATGCGTGGAATTGTCCGTCAACGATGTTTGTCATGAAAGTACGTCGGAAGGCATACCGAAAAAATGCTTCCATACTTTCAAAATCATCCTGACGTAAAGATCTCATTTCGTAAAGGCACTCCCCATTCAATGACGATTTGCCTTCGTTTGAATTAAAAATCCGCTCTCCAATCAAGGCTCCATATACACCATATTTCGGACAAAAATGAGACAGCGCAAGAGAGTCGGAAACTTCATTGTTGATAGCTTTCACAACTGATTCGGAAAACTTATTCGGCTTGTAAATCTGCAATCTATCTCCTAGAAGTTGCACTTCTCCTAACTCCCAATAAACATTCAACGTAGTCCTTTCTGGATCAATAAGATTCTCTCTAGAACCATTGAAAATACACACATCTACTGGAGCAAAGAAACTTGTTCCCCAAAAACATCCTTGCAACAGAACCGTAATCATCAGGAATAGCTTTTTCATTTGCATCCCTCCAGCTCTACAGTGAACGGGTATTGTTCCAGTTTTTCAAAGATTGCGACAAATTTATTCAAGGGATACTGTAATTCAACTCCTTCTTGCCGGAAATCCGTAAAACGGAAATACCTTGATTGGCCTTCACGTTTTACGTAGCCACAATAGAAGGTCTTATTGTATGAAGGAACATATTTATAGCTATAAATCCAATACAAATTTTGTAATTTTTCCCTCGCCATTGGATAACCATCTAGATCTATCGAAAGGAGTTCATCGCCTAACGATTTTTCAATTCCAATTTTTTTCTGACACAGACCCTTTTTAAAAGTATTTTTTAGATTCTGCATTTGTTCCATATATCCCGAGGGATTTATCCAACGAGGAACGCTTGCGAACGGTATTTGATATAGTTCGACACTGTCTACATCAAGAAAAATAAAGAGACGAGATATTTCATCCATGTCAACAAACAAGTAAAGACTGCCGCTACTCCAGTCAATCTTGTTATCAAAAAATCTATTCATTCGATTCTTTTGTACGACAACATCTAAGGAATCTGTATTGGAAGTTTGCATTTCAAATACAGATTCGGGATTTGCACAAACGAGTTCAAACACAAAAAGAATAAACAAGAAGAATAATTTCACCGAGCATCCTCCATCACCTGCCTAAGGATATTCTGATCAAAAAAAACGCAACCCGACCATTCTTTGCATTCCGTCATCAGTTCACCGGCATTTCCAAGATTGCTCCAGCGACATTCCTCGAAACCCGTCATTATGAGTTTACTAAGTCCCTCATACAATTCGATGTATTCCGTCACGAAATTCTTTGGTTCAAAATGATCAAGAAACTTTGCCGGAGGAAGCATTTTAAAAAGAGTTTTTTCGCCCGATGTATCAACATATAAAATTTGAAGACCTTCTTCACTTGTGCTTCCCATGCCATCATACATAGACATTCGCTTTTCTTTTATAAAAGTCTGCATCTGTTGATATAAATTATGAGGAACAATACGTGTATCTACACATCGCTGTTTTACAATATTTCCATGTTTTTGAGCAATGCGATAATTACACGCTAGCCATTCGACGTCTGAAGCGCCGGCACTGATAGGAAAATCCGGTATGCGGTATATCTGTATTTTATCCGATTCAAAAGGTATAAAGGCATAAAAGAAATCATTATCATATCCCCATCCACGTTTTTGAGATTCCTGTTTTTGCATAAAAATATGGAATCCAGCCGTGTCTAGTTCTATCGACCTTCCATAAACGCCTTCATACTGTCCCATAATGTATAAATCGTTCGCAATTTTCCCATCAGACGGGGCAAAAGACACTTCAAGACCAAGAATATTCCTTGCAAAAGGGGTAATAACAAGGAATAGCAAAAAAAATATTATGTGTTTACTTATAGCCACGGTTGAGATATCCCCACCAATCCAAATTGAATTGGTTGATTTTTTAGCAGTTGTTTGAAGCATAGGCATGTTCATTGCTGGTTTATGTTAATATATACTTTTTTCCAAACGGGATATTCCCATATACCGGAAAACACCCGTTTTATGCCGCCTGGTGCCGCAGTCGGTATGTGACCGGACACTCATATCCCAGTGCTCCGTGCAACCTCTTACGGTTATAGAACATTTCAATGTACTCGAATATATCGGTTTCAACTTTCTCCATCGTGGAATATTTTTCCTATAGATTAGTTCCTTTTTCAGCTGACGATTTCTTCGCTCCAGCTCCTTCGTTTTGGCCAGAACCCCACTTATGTAAATTCATACCAGTCCACTTAATGTTATACAAAAACCCCTCACCGACACATTGTCGATGAGGGATTTTTAAGCTTTTTAGATTAGTTTATCTAAAACTAGCCTTCGACCGGGGCTTCCGGAGCAGCTTCTGCAGCAGGCGCTTCAGCAGCGGGAGCAGCTTCAGCAGCGGCCGGAGCCTCAGCGGCAGCCGGGGCGGCCTTCGGAGGGAGCAGAGCCTTCATGGAAAGCTTCACCTTGCCCTTCGGGTCAACACCGAGGCAGAGCACTTCGACTTCGTCACCGACGTGAACAACGTCTTCGACCTTCTCGACGCGGTGGTCGGCAAGTTCGGAGATGTGCACGAGACCGTCACGGCCCGGGAGGATTTCGACGAAGGCGCCAAACGGCTGGATCGTCTTGACCTTGCCCTTGTACTTGCGGCCCGGTTCGGGTTCGGCAGTGAGTTCTTCGATCATGCGGCGGCAAACTGCAGCGGCCTTGCCACTCGGGGCGGCAATGTCGATGTTGCCATCGTCGTCGATGTTGATGGTGCAACCCGTCTGAGACTGCATACCCTTGATCACGGAGCCACCGGAACCGATGACGTCGCGGATCTTGTTGGTCGGGATGCGCATCTTGATCATGGTCGGAGCCTTCTCGGAGACCTTCGGACGCGGAGCGGCGAGGCCGAGTTCAGCCATCTTGCCGAGGATGTGCAGACGGCCTTGGCGTGCCTGTTCCAGAGCTTCACGCATGAGTTCCGGCGTAATGCCGCGGATCTTGATATCCATCTGGAAGGCCGTGATGCCTTCGGCAGTACCTGTCACCTTGAAGTCCATATCGCCGAGGTGGTCTTCCGTACCGGTGATGTCGGTCAAAATCTTGATCTTGCCGCCTTCCTTGACGGAACCCTTTTCGGAGATGAGGCCCATGGCGACACCTGCGACCGGAGCCTTGATAGGAACGCCAGCGTCCATCAAGCTGAGGCAGCCACCGCAAACAGAGGCCATGGAAGAAGAACCGTTGGATTCCTGAATTTCGGAAACCACGCGGATGGTGTACGGGAAGTCTTCCGGAAGCGGAAGAACGGCAGCGAGAGAACGTTCGGCGAGGTGGCCGTGACCGATTTCGCGGCGGCTCATGCCGAGGCGCTTGCATTCACCCACGCAGTACGGCGGGAAGTTGTAATGCAGCATGTAGCTCTTGGAGCCTTCGCCCTGCAGGCTTTCGTAGCGCTGTTCGTCGGCCTTGGAGCCGAGCGTGCAAACCACGAGACCCTGGGTTTCGCCACGCTGGAAAATCGCAGAACCGTGGGCGCTCGGGAGAACGCCGAGTTCGATTTCGATCGGGCGGACTTCGGTAGTCAGACGGCCGTCGAGACGGACGTCTTCGTTCAGGATCATTTCGCGCATCGCAGTGCGTTCGTAATCGCTGAAGATTGCCTTCGCGTCGGCAACGAGAGCAGGATCCTGTTCTTCGTCCTTGCCAATGATGGCGAGGATGCGTTCGTCTTCGAGCATCTTCGCGCAGAGGTCTGCCATAGCCGGATAGAAGTCAGTCTTCACCATGTTGGAGTGGACGTCCTTGTTCAGTTCGTCCCACACGACTTCCTTCACCGTGGCGAGAAGCTTTTCGTGGGCTTCGCCAACGTGCTGCGGCTTGAGTTCCATCTTCGGCTTGGCACAGCGGTCCACCAGTTCCTGTTGGGCCTTGCACATGAGCTTGATGGCTTCGTGACCGGCGAGAATTGCATTAATCATCGTGTCTTCGGACACTTCGTAGGCACCGCCTTCCACCATGCAGACGGAATCTTCGGTACCGGCGACCACCAGGTCCAGATCGGCGCATGCCATCTGTTCGTAGGTGGGCATCACGATGTTCTGTCCATCGACCACAGCCACGCGTACGGCGGCAACCTGCTGTTCGAAAGGCAGCTCGGAAAGACCGATGGAAAGGGAGGCAGCCGAAACACCGAGCACGTCGGGTGCGAACTTGCGGTCAGCAGAGAGCACCTGGACAATCACCTGGACTTCGCGCGTGAAGTTCTCGGGGAACATCGGGCGAATCGGGCGGTCGATGATGCGGGCGGACAACGTCTCTTCGTCAGAGGGGCGTCCGGCTTCGCGCTTGTTGTAACCGCCCGGGAGGCGGCCGGCAGCATAGGCCTTTTCACGATATTCAACGGTCAGCGGGAAGAAGTCCCCTTCCTTTTCTTCGCCGTAGCAGACAGTAGAGAGCACGAACGCGTCGCCCATCTTGGCGACGGCAGCTCCGCGTGCCTGCTTTGCGATACGGCCCGTTTCAAACGTGATGACACGGCCGTCCGGAAGCGTAACAGACACTTCCTTGGGGTCGAGCATCTTGCCGTATTTTTGATGGTATGCGTCAATAGACATAGATTTTCTCCAGTCCGCAGATTATCCGCGGAGACCGAGTTCCTTGATGAGAGCACGCTGAGCGAGGATGTCCTGTTCGGCGTAGTACTTGAGGAGGTTGCGGCGCTTGGCAACCATGGCAGACAGACCACGGAGGGAGTGGAAATCCTTCTTGTGGCTCTTGATGTGTTCCGTCAGATTCTTGATCTTTTCCGTGAGGATAGCGATCTGGACACGGACGTTACCGGTATCCTTTTCGTTTGCACCAAACTTGGCGGTGAGTTCTGCAGCTTTTTCTTTAGTGATAGTAGCCATTATAGCCATTCCTTTTTTTGATTGTTGTTTCATTACATGTTTTTGTCCGAGTTTCCCTGCTCTTGCACCAGTGGAATTGGCGAATCTGGTCACAGGACCCAGTCAAAAATGCAATTTGGCGGAAAATATAGGAAAGTAGGAAGTAGGAAGTAGGAAGTAGGAAGGGAAAAATGCCGAAAAAAGGGTGTTTTTGGGGTGATATTGCTATCTTTACGTCCTGAAAATGCTCGAATCCCTGAACTTTCACTTTTCTTTCTACGACTGGCTCCTGATTTTCATGGTCACGGCCCTCGGAACGCTGAGCGCCTACCTGAAGGACCCCCAACTCAAGGCCGTCACGGCGACCATCCCCATCCCCTGCGGGTTCGCCTACATCGCGGTCGGGCTCCCCATGGGCACCGCCAACGCCATCTCGGGATTCATGTGCCTGCTGTACGTGCATATTGTGCGCATCCTGCATTACAAGGTGAAGATACCCATCGTCCCAAGCATTGTCGCGGGCCTTGCCTTCTTTGTCGCGCTGGGGACATTCCTCATGCCCCGCATCCCCGAAGGGGAAGTCTACTTTATCGCCGTATGCGTCTTCGACTTCGTCGTGGGAGTCATCCTCTTCCAGAAGCAGTCCTACAAGTCCGGGACACGCTACAAGACTCCCCTCCCCGTCTACATCAAGGCTCCGGCCATCGCGGGCGTCGTCGCGGGGCTCATGCTCATCAAGCGCCTCATGGGCGGATTTTGTACAAGCTTCCCGATGATGAACTCCATCGTGAGCTACGAGAGCCGATTCTCGCTGGGCGACCAGTGCCGCCAACTCCCGCTGTTCCTCATCGCAGGGCCGTTCATGTTCGCCGAGATGCGCTACATCGAGATATTCCTGCACCTGAACCACTGGATTGTGCTACTGTGCGGTTACGTCCTGTTCGCCGCCATCTACTGGCCCCTGAACAAGGAACTCAAACGCCGGAACGAGGAATCCGAGGCAAAATACAACCACACAGCGAACATATCCGTTAAATAACTTTTACCGCATAGACCATCCCCCCATATTTGTATATATTAGTCAAAAACAAAAAATAGAGGCCTAAATGAAAAAGAGCGTTTCTCTCCTCCCCGCCATGGCGCTTTCCGTAGCATTCCTTGCTGCATGTTCCGACGATTCCTCCAGCGGAAACAATCCGGCAGCAAGCAATCCGGGAATCTCTAGCGATTCGACTAATCCCCAGCAAACCAGCAGCGATGCGAACCAGATTACTAGCAGCGACGGCACCCTGATTGCAAGCAGTTCCTCCGAAGATGTTTTCCAACCCATTGATCCGGCAGCCATCACGCTTGACGAAGACGGTTTTGCCGACATCAAGGACGTTTATCGAAGCTTGCAGGCCAACGAAAAAGCCGTATTCGTCATACGCCACGCCGAACGCGACATGTTTGTCACCAGGCAAGGCGACCTTTCCGAAGATGGTGAAATTCAGGCTCTGGATGTAGGAAAGAAACTGGTTGGTCCGGACGAATTCACCTACTCCCATACAGACTACGTAAGAACATACAAGACCTGCCTAGGCATCGCCACCGGAAGGGGCCAGGCAACCTTCCCCAACGACACAAACGACATCTACACCGAAGGCTGGTATGTAAGTAACGACAGCCTTTTTGACGAATATTCCAAGAAACCGAGCGACACACACACGGTCACGTCAAGTTGGGCATACAACGGCGAATTTGCAGACGCATTCTTCGACTACACAGCAAAGAATGAAGAAATGACCAATATGCTCGTGGGCGATTACGCCACGGCAAGCCGCGTGAGAGTGGTCTGCTCCCACGATAACTTCGTCGTCCCGTTAACCGTGTACCTAACAAACAAGACCGTAAACCTCCGCGTATTTGAAAACAACAAAAAGTGGCTTAACTTCTTGGCCGGTGCCGCCATCATCACAAACGATGCCGGAGCTCGCCGTACATACGCGGTCAAGGGTCTGGAATCCGGAGTCCAGTAATCAAAACTTTTATCTGCAAGAAACAGATTCCGTAAACCAATCTCTTCAAAAAAAAATCCTCGCCACGGTCAATCGTAGCGAGGACTTTTTAGTTCACCCATTCACTTATTTACCGGATTTTTTCCCACCCTTCCGGAAGACACCCGTCTTGATGGTTCTCATTTCCTTGTGACCATCTTCGAACTTGAAGCGTATTTTCCAAATATAGATGCCAGTACCGACTCTCCGGCCCTTGTCGGAACGTTGGTTCCAATGCAAGAAGCTCTGCTTGGTCCGGTCGTCGGATTTGCTGCGAATAGACTCTTCCATTTCTCCGTCATAGCCGAACTTCTGCGTGAAATTCGTGACATAGGTCGCGATTCCGTCAAAGATGTAGACTTCGGCCGTATACGGAGACAACGTCTTCACGCTAATGGCAGATACCGTATCGGGCAATTTTTCCCATTCATCGCCCTTAGGAGGAATCCACTTTGCCGTTTTGCCGAGGCCACTGACAGGTTGAACAGGCTTAACTTCGCCAAGGTAGAACGTGCCATCTTTTCCATCAACCTTGACGCCGCCGCGACCAAGGGGATTGCCCACCAAATCCTCGTAATGAGCTTCAGGAGCCGTAGACAAGCAGTAACCCGCCTTGAGAGAATACCCGTCAAGAATAAGAGTCCACTGCCGGCCGTTCTCACGGATTTGCGGAGCCTGTTTCAATTCCAACGGATACGTGACAGTATCATCGCAGGATTCCGAGTAGCGGAACAGTTTCTTCCAAGCATTCTCGCTCCCGACATTCTTGATAGACTCAGACAAGGTGACAATGAGCGTATCGGGAGGATTTTCCGAATTCGGGTCCATGTAATTATCAAGATCAATCTTGCCTGGGCGCTTGGTCGCCTTCGCAGGAACAGCTCCCACCTTGTCCAAAAGCAAGACATTTTCCAGTTTGTCCGAGTGGATTGTCGTGAAACTCAGGAACGGCTTATGAACGGTGTCGGCCTTGGTCAAACCATACTTGTAAGGTTTGTTGATATAGGCTTCGACCCATTTTCCATCCTTACGGTTCATCTCGATAGTACCGGCAGGCACATAGCGCCATTCACCACGGTTGGAATTCCAGAAGATGGAGTCAATGCTCGTGATGTTGTCTTCACGTTCTTCCTTGAAGTGGACTCGAACGAAATCGGCACGACCGTCAAGATCCTTGTCGTAAATCTCGGCAGTGTCCGCAATGAGCGAGTACTCAATGGAATCGCGCGGCGACGGTGCGATAGAATCCTCGGGAATCGAGTCCGTAACCAACGTATCCGTGTCAACAAAATGAATCCTGCAGGCTTCCGTGGAATGCGTTCCTTCCTTCGGGTCGCGAACATATGCGCCCCTTCCATCCATCACACGCAAATAGTAATTAATGCTAGAGTAGTCTCTCACATTCGCACGGAATTCAGTCATCCAGACGTCTTTCTCTGCGGAGTACGTAAGCCCAACTTCCTGGAAGATGATGGACTGCGCATCTCTGTAGAACAAAGTCACAGAGCCAATGCCATCGCTATCCTTGATGTTGAAGGAGAATGTCTTGATGTCGGTCGTAGAGTCTTCGCACGCAACAGAAACAGCTTCGACAACTGGAATATCGTTGTCGACAAAAATCGTGTAAGGCTGCACCGAGGGATTCTGGATTTTCGGAGACTTGCCCACCTGGCCAGCAGTGTCTATCGCGATGACATAGAAATCAAGGCCAGGAGCCATGACGAGGCTCGCAGGGACTGTGAATTCCCAGAGGTTATCGCGCACATTCTGCAAGGCGTATGGCATGAACACACCATAAACAGTACCCGTTGTGCGCAAGTACACGCTAGCAGACTGGATTTGCAGCGGGGTGTTTATGTACACACCGATCTTGAGCGTATTGTTCGACGCCTGCGGAGTTGCGATGAGGTCCCAGGTAGCATCGGTAAGCGCGATGGACGGAGGCGTAGCGCTTTCGCTCCATGTGGAGGAATCACTCGTCGATATCTTATTGAACTTCGTACCAATGACAACGTTGTGCGTTTCCCCGTTCGCGACCGTGTCCGGCGACTGGAAACAAACAACGTATTGCGAAAGGATATTGTCACGAATGCCTGCATATAGGCCCGCAAGTTCATTCGCATCGCTTGCAATCGAGAAAGTTCCGCCCGTACCGGAAGACAGGTTTTCCAACGGGTATCTCGACTCGCTCTCAAGTGCAATTGAATATATGGTCGTCTTCCTCGAGTTGGCCAGGTCTATGGTCCCTCTCAAATCAATAGAACCGCTGTTGTTATCCCCATCGGAGAACACGACCACGGCGGTCGTATTGGTTTCGTTCACAATTTGATTTATGCCAGCAATCGTTCCTGTAAAAATGTTCGTCGTTTTACTCACGGCAGCAATAGAATCTACAGCTTGGAGCAGCAGTGCCTTGTCCGAAGTCAGAGCACGATGAACCACAGTGGAATCCCCCCCGCGGAAACCAACGATGGCAGTCCTGTCGTATGGCCCCATGGTGTTTATGAAGGAGCGGATCGCATCCTTCGCCTTATCCACACGATGGTTGATACTCATCGAATTACTCTCATCGACAACAATGACAATCGAAACACCCGAAACATTATTGATGCTCGTCACCTCGGGCTTGATGGGCACTCCGTCCTGAGTCAAAGTGAAATCTTCGGAAACAAGCCCATAGAAGGAGTGTCCTGAATTCTTGTCTGTAACGGAAACCTGGGCACAAATTTCGGGATAGCTGCCAATATCCAGTTTCGAGATGTTCAATAGCGGGTCCGCAGACTCGTCGTTAGTGAAGGTGGCCTTTACAGAACAAAGCGAATCGATCAAAGTAACGACCGTCCTTGGCTGCTTCGGGGAGGAAATAGTCATATCCCCTTCGGTATTCACCCAAGACTTGAACTTGTAGCCACCATAGGGCCAAGCGGTCAAGATGGTCTCTTCACCCGGACTCGTGAACACTTTTCCAGACGGGTTGACCGCGCCTTCCTTGGCGGTCATGACATTCAACACATAAGGTGTAGAAATCCACGCCTTGAACGATGTGTTCGGGATGCCGCTCGTACTGTCTTGGAATGTCCAATACAGCGGAGTTCCTGGAGTCCCTTTGAAGGTGAAACTCGTCGTGCCACTGACGGCGTTTACGGATTCAACCTTCGCAAACGTCTTGTCCGTTCCGTAATCCTTGAGAATCGCCGCGACCGGGTCAACAGGTTCGAAACTAATCAAGTAAGTCGCGGTATCAGGAGGGGTCCAGGTGAACCGGATGACCGACCGAGTAGACTCGCCATAATAGTGCTTCTGAAAATTGAAGGTCTGCTTTGTCCTGGTAAGCGAATGGACTGAGCTCTGCTTGAACCGGGCCTTCAGCTCGGTATTCGCAGTGATGGTCGCAAAAGTAAAGGGAGCCTCGCTGTCGTCGATGACTGGCGAACCCGACACGATTTGCCAGTCAGAAAAACGGTAGCCGCTATTTGCCTCGGCGCCGATGGAATACTTCGTACCGGAGTACGCCGTTGCATAGCCGCCATTCGGGACAACTTTTCCATTTCCGTCCTGGGAAAGCGTGAGGCTGAATGCCTGCGTGGCATAATTGATAAAGAACGAATTGGGCTTACTCGTCGTATTTGCAACAACAATCGAGAGAGTCTGTCCTGCCGTGAGATTCAAAGACTCCGAGAAAGCCCCCAAGAACTTCTTTGAAACAGACTCCGATGCGTAGTCTGACGCTGTATATCGAATGTATTTCAATGAATCCTGAGTGTAATCGTTTGATATGACAATGGTATACGGACCGTCACTCGGAGCGGTAAAGGAGAAACGAACTCCAGCACTTCCACTGGATACCTGCTTTGCATACAGATGATCGGTGAAGTTGTATTCGGTCGAAGTATTCGTAATTGTATAGACCTTTCCAGCGACGAATGTGGCTTTCACCTTGCAGTCGTTCATTACGTTCACAACTTTTGTCGTTTCACTTTTAATGTCCAAGATGGTGCAAGTACCCGACGCAACTTCCCAATGGTCAAAAATATTATCCTTGTCCGGTGTAGCGTAAATCTTGGTGGTATCAGAATCTATGACTAGATTATTCACCTTGACTTTTGTGCCCGAAGAGTCAACATAAGCACTTCCATTCCCCGTCTGCAACGCTTCCAAAGAACGCATTTTTGTAACACGAACGGTCATAGAGTCCTTCATGTTGTGATTGGGATAGCGGCCAAGGTAGAGCAGGAAATAATTCTTGATATTAGCAGGTGCCTCGAAAGTGCATTTTTTGCGTCCCTGCGTATAGTTAACACAGTTTTTGCCTCCGAGAAAAGATTCGGCAGGAAGGGCTTGAGTAAATGTCGCGTCATCGAGGAAATCGACAACACCAAGGACCTGGCTGCTTTCATATACTAACGCTAACGTCCCTCCTTCGTTAGTTTCAAAGAACATCCGGACGCCGTATTCGTGGTTTCTGGGGACAATCGCACTATTCTTGTAAAAATTGAAAACCGTTTCCTTTTCAGATATTTCGTAAATGGGCAATGTCTGAACAACCATTCTTAAGACAACATCGCTCGATGACGGAATAAACGCAGAAGAATCCGCAGTCTCATCAATAAACGTTCCCGTTCCCGAAACAATTTCCCACTTAACGAAGTTTTCACCGGGAGTGAGTTTTTGCCTAGATGTAATAGAAAGAGTATCGCCAATAGCGACTTGGTAAGTATTGGTATCCCTCTCGATAACAACACTTGCATTTGCACCCGAAGCAAACACCAACGAACAAAGGAAAAGAACTAAAAAGACGATCAACACGACCTCTCTCGAAAAAAGTTTAAATGCAAAGAATAAATTTGCATTTTTCTATAAAATATACACTTATTTTAATCAGAAAATTGGTAAAGAATTATATAACCCGCGATATTTCAAAAAAAAAGAACGGACCCCCAAAAGGATCCGTCCCATTGCATTTGCAATTATCTGCGATTAGCGAGCAGCGATGCGCTTCATAGCAACGAGCTTGTTGCCAGAGGTGATGCGAACCAGACGAACGCCATTGCCAGCAAACTTAGCAAAGTCGACATCCTTGATAGCACCAGTGAAGGATTCGCTGTGGAGGAGCTTGCCGTTCATGTCGAACACGCGGAGCGTCTTGATGTCGGCAGTGGTAGCAACGACTTCGAGAGCCTTGCCAGCAGCAAACTTCGGTTCCGGCTTAGATTCCGGCTTCGGTTCAGACTTGAAGACGGTATCAGCGCAGAGAGTTTCCTGCCACCAGTAGGTATCAAAGGCATTGCCATTGATGTACTGCTGGTTAGCAACCTGAGCATACCTGGCCGGCTTGATTTCATAGCACTTGCCTTCTTCCATGCCGTTCAGGCCAGCATTGTAGCAGTTCGTGGTCCAGTTGCCAGCACCATGAACGTATTCGATGCAACCCTTGTCCTGGAGTTCGTAGGTATCCGGATCAGGAGGCGGAACAACTTCAACCTGGGCGCATTCGGTTTCCTGCCACCAGTACGGGTCAGTAGCGGTCGGGTTGATGTAGAGAGCGTTACCATACTGTTCAACCCTATCCGGATTCAGTTCATAGCACTTGCCTTCAGCCATGTTGTTCAGGCCAGCCTTGTAGCAGTTTTCGGCATAGTGGCCAGCACCATGGACGTAGGTGATGCACTTGTCAGTGTATTCAACAGAGCTGCTGGATTCTTCAGAGCTGCTGGATTCTTCGGAGCTGCTGGATTCTTCGGAGCTGCTGGATTCTTCGGAGCTGCTAGATTCTTCGGAGCTGCTAGATTCTTCGGAGCTGCTAGATTCTTCAGAGCTGCTGGAGGATTCTTCAGAGCTGCTGGAGGAGTCTTCGCAATTTTCAGCCAGTTCAGTGCCGCTGCAATCGGAGCTGCTAGAAACTTCGGAGCTGCTGGATTCTTCAGAGCTGCTAGAAATATCGGAGCTGCTGCTAGAAACGAGAACGGTGTCAGCGCATTCCGTTTCAACCCACCACCAAGTCTGGCTGGCAACGTTGTTGATCCACTGCGGAACCGGGCCACGTTCGGTGTTGTAGGTATAGCACTTGCCTTCAGCCATGTCGAGCAGGCCGCTAATGTAGCAGTGCTGATTGTAGTCACCCGTGCCGTTCACGAACGGAATACAACCCTTGTCTTCAAGAGTGTAGGTGCTCGGGTCACGCGGTTCAACCGGCGGGACTTCCGGAGCGGCAACGCATTCCGTTTCAACCCACCACCAAGTCTGGCTGGCAACGTTGTTAATCCACTGCGGAACCGGACCACGTTCGGTGTTGAACGTATAGCACTTACCATCAGCCATGTCAAGCAGGCCGCTATTGTAGCAGTTCTGGTTGTAATCACCAGTACCGTTCACAAAAGCAACGCAGCCCTTTTCGGCCCACGGAGTAGTTTGAGCGACTGCAAACGACGCGAGCATCGCTACAGCGAGAGATGAATAGATAAATTTCTTCATACTACCTTCTTTTGCCTTGGTTGTGAATTCTTATTTTACAAGGCAGAAACAATATAACAAATTTTTTCTGTCGTTAGGAACGAATAAAATATTTTGTTACTTTTATTGTAACTAAATTTATACTTATTTTTTTATATAAATATAAGGAAGTTTGTTTTAAGGCCACGCCTCACAAGGGATTGCGTTCAATACAATGTAATACAAGCCATCAAAAAAAAAGTCCGCCTTCAGCCTATTTGTATAAAAAATTTTACAAAATTAATTCAAAAAAGAGCCCGTTTAGGCGGGTTTTAATGATTTTCATTAACGGATGGCGCCAGTTTTTTAAAAAAATTTAACCCATCAAAGTCATTTTTTAGGATTTGGACAACCGAACCAATCAAGTAAAGACTTCCGGTAATCAGGAGCGGCCCCTCGGACGCATTTAAAGCGCCTTGTATGTAGGTTTCCGACATTTCACCTGCGCTTGCCACATGGCCCCCAAGAGATTCAATCTCCGTCTGCAAATCCGAAAGTTCCCGGAATCGCGTATATGGAGTTCTCGTGACATGCCACTGGCTCACATGGGGCATCATCAGCCGGAGCATTTCATGAAGGTCCTTGTCCTTGAGAGCCCCAAACAGGCAGTGGAATTTTTGCCCCGGGTAATATTCATCTAAAGTCTGCACCAAACGCCGGACCGCATGGGAATTGTGCGCCCCGTCCAATATGACCCGCACGTTTCCATCCGGGCCTGTCAGTAACTGCATCCGGCCTGCCCACGAACGCGTCTCAAGCGCTTTAACAGACAAGGCATCGTCGTAACGTTTCCCGGCACGATCCGGAGCATTCAAGAACAGTTCGGCAGCCTTGAGCGAAAGGCTTGCATTTTCGACATAATGGCGTCCGAGATTCGGGAGTTTGACCTCGGTCCGGACCTCGGGTACAACAATGGAGGCTCCGAGAGCTGCAGCGTATTCACGCGCCTCCTCAAGCAAATCCGGCCCAAGCCCGCCAAGAACGAATGCCTTGCCCGCACCATCGCCGACAACGCCCGAAGCTTCGCCCGGCACCCCCAGCACCCCCATTTTTTCGCGAAGAATCGCCGATTCCGTAGGCCCGAGAACCTCGGTATGTTCAAGCCCGATACCCGTCACGACAGCCATCCCGCCGCCGGCAACCGCAGTGCTGTCGAGACGCCCGCCCATGCCCGCTTCGAGCACGGCCACATCGACGCCCTTCTCTGCATAATAGAGGAACGCAGCAACGGTCAAAACCTCAAAAAATGTGGGTTCCAGAGCGGGTTTGCCGAGCGCAGCCTGCGCCGACGACACGGATTCAGCCGCCTGTTTTACCTGCAACAAAAGCCGGTCAAGGTCCGCTTCTGAAATGGGTTCATCATCGACGCGGATGCGCTCTCGCAAGCTTACCAAATGCGGACTCGTATAAAGGCCCGCCTTAAGCCCATGAGCCTGCAAGATGCCAGCCAAATAAAAGCTCGTCGAGCCCTTGCCGTTCGTGCCCACGACATGGATAGACTTGAATTTTCGTTCCGGATTCCCGAGAGCATCGCAAATCATGCGCGTAGAATCCAGCCCGGGAACCATCCCGAACATCAAGCGAGTTTCAAGATATTTCATGCCATCGGATAACATGCGCGCAAATATAGGAAAAGAGGTTATGAGCGATGAGGTGTGAGGTCGGCACTTCGTGCCTTTGAGGGCGCTGCGCTGTGAGGTGTGAGGTAAGTAGGAAGTAGACAGTAGACAGTTGGAAGTAGGAAGTGATTAGTGATTAGTGGTTAGTGGTTAGTGGTTGGTGGTTGGTGGTTAGTGGTTGGTGGTTAGGGGTTAGGGGTTAGGGGTTAGGATCTAGGGGCTAGGGAGAAATATCACGGCTTCGCCGTCTTATATTGACGCACGAAGTGCGTGATTCTTTTCACTAACCTCTAACCTCTAGTCTCTAGCCTCATCGCTCATTGCTCATTGCTCATTGCTCACCGCTCGCGCCTCGCACC
This sequence comes from uncultured Fibrobacter sp., assembly GCF_947305105.1. Taxonomy (NCBI): domain Bacteria; kingdom Pseudomonadati; phylum Fibrobacterota; class Fibrobacteria; order Fibrobacterales; family Fibrobacteraceae; genus Fibrobacter; species uncultured Fibrobacter sp. The sequence goes on from NZ_CAMZCS010000006.1 coordinate 17,931, forward strand.
TCGTGCCTAAAAAACATATATTTACTCTCAGACCACCCTCAAAGTACTTATTGTTATGATTCTCGCCCCGTTTCAGCGCGTTTTAGCTGTATTTTCTGCCAAGGCATCTACCGTTCTTGCACTCGCATTCTTTGTCACCGTTTTCGCCCCCAACACCGAAGCCCGCGTTGACCCCACGGCCGCTCCGCAGCATTACAACTACCGCGATGCAAGCAAACAGCTGCGCCGCGTATACTACGGGGACCTGCAAGAGACTCTCTACTGTGGCTGCAAATACGACGACAAGAAAAACGTCGACTTTTCAAGTTGCGACTTCAAGCCGCGCGAAAACCCGAACCGCAAAAGTTTCAAGCGCGCCGAAAAAATCGAATGGGAACACATGGTCACGGCCCACAACATGGGGCACTTCCGCCCCTGCTGGAAGGACGGAGGCCGCAAGAACTGCAGCACCAACGACACGACGTTCAAGTTGATGGAAGGCGACATGCACAACCTCTACCCCGCCATCGGCGAGGTGAACGGTGACCGCAGCAACTTCATGTACAGCCAGTGGACTAACGATCCCGTTCCAATGTACGGTGGCTGCAAGACCATCGTCGACTTCAAAGACAAGAAAGTGCAGCCCCGCGAGGAGGCCCGCGGCATTGTCGCACGGGCGAGTTTCTACATGGAAAAGACATACGGAGTTAGTTTATCCAAACAGGACCGCAAGTTATTCGAGGCATGGGACAAGATGTACCCCGTCACCGAGAAGGAATGTGAGCGCGACCGACGCATTTTCAAGGTGCAAGGCGACCATAATCCGTTCGTTTACGAGAAATGCCCCAAATAACGTACTTCTGAAAGGAATGAGGATAGCGGAATGTGTCCTTTTTCACAGGCAAGGGCATTTTTTGCTTTTTCTGCCTCATTTTAAACCACACGGCGAGAAATAATCATATATATTTGTTAAGGCCACCTCTAAAAATTGCTTTGATAAAGAAAATTTGAGCGAGACCGAGTGCAGGCATTTTTAGAGGGGGCCGGAAGAATAGTTCATAATACGAGGTTTTTATGCGTCGTGTCTTTTTGGCGTTTGTATTTTGCTTTTTTGGTGCTGCACTAGCGCAGGTGGAATTTCCTATTGGCTCCACCGTGGTGAACGTAACCAAGCCGCCCTACAAGGCTAAAGGCGACGGCAAGACCGACGATACGCAGGCCATCCAGCAAGCCCTGGACGACCACCCTAACGGCGACTACATTATCTACCTCCCCCACGGAATCTACAGGATAACCGGGCGACTCGTCTGGCCGCAGGCCGACAAGCCCGCCGACTCCTACAACCGCACCATTCTCCAAGGGCAGAGCATGGGCGGTACCATTTTGCAGTTGGACAACCGCTGCGAAGGCTTTGACAATCCCGATGCCCCGCGCGCCATGATTTACACCGGCACGGGCCCCGAACTCAGGCGCCGCAACGCCATCCGCGACATGACCATCCGCACTGGAAAGGGAAACCCCGGCGCTATCGGTATTCGCTTCCTCGCCAACGAACAAGGCACCATCAAGAACGTGAAAGTCTATTCCAACGACAGCTCGGGCGTGTACGGCATCGACATGGGCTATGCCGAAACGATGGGCCCACTCATGGTGAAAAACGTCGAAGTCCGCGGGTTCAACGTGGGTACTTACATCGGGGGCAAAGTCAACGGCGTCACCCTCGAGCATCTGACTCTTGGCGGGCAGCGCAAATACGGCCTCGAGGTGGACAACCAATCCGTCGCCGCACGCGGGCTTAGATTCAGGGGATCCGTCCCTGCCGTTTACAGCCATGGCAAAGGCGCTTCGCTCACCCTCGTCGACGCGACTCTGGAATTCGTCAAGGAACGGAATGCCAAACAGGCGACAGCCATCGTGAACGAGAGCCAGTTGTTCGCCCGTTCCGTCATGATCAGCAAGTTCCACACCAAGATTCGCAGTTCGCTTAAAGGCTACGGCGAAGGCATCATCGGTAGCGAGATTATCGAATTCTTTACGCAGCCCATCAAGAAACTTTGCTCCAGCCCGAGCCAGTCTATGCGCATCCCGGTAGCAGAAACTCCGGATTACGCCGAACAGAAGGCCGACTCCTGGATAACCATTGCCGGTGACTACGGCGGAAAGATGAACAGCGGTTCCGACGACGCCAAGGCCATTCAGGAGGCCATCGACGATGGCGCAGAAACCATCTACTTCCCGCCCGGAGGCCGCTGGACCATCAACCGCGACATTTACATCCGCAAGCGCGTCCGCCGCATTCTCGGTACAGAGGCCCGCATCGACGGTCGAGGCAAGTTCATCATCGAAGATGGCGCATTCAACGAAATTACTATCGAAAGATTCTCCGAGTTCGGCAGTGGCATCATCCACAAGAGCAAGCGCGCGGTACTGCTCAAGGATATCACGCTCAAGTCTTACGAATCCGCCGAAACTGGAGCCGGCGAAGTGTTCATGGAAGACGTATCCATCGGGACCATCCAGCTGAATTACCAGAAACTGTGGGGCCGCCAGGTGACCATGACTGGCGACACGAAGGGCCCCAAGATTCAGAACAATGGTGGAACCATCTGGATTCTCGGCCTGACCGCGAAGGATGGAAACACCGTACTGCAAAACTTCAACAAGGCATCGGCTGAACTCGCCGGCGTACACGTCATTGCAAGCGACAAGGCGAAAAACCGCCCGATGTTCATCAACGACAACTCGAACCTTTCTATCGAAGGGCTCCGCGAAACACTCGTCAAGGGCAACCCCTACCTGAAGATTGTAGAAGAGTCCAGGCAAGGTTCAGCCATCTACTCGCTCGAGGGCAAAGAACTCCAACACAACCCGACCGGTGGCGTGATGCTCCCGCTGTATGTCGGCTATGCGCCCAAGAGCGGAGCGAACGAAAAGCCCAAAGTCAAGGTTGAAAAAGAAATCATCCTGTTGCAACAGAACCAAATCCGCATGAAAGGCTCCGTCGAAGACGACGGACGCGGTGACGGACTTTGCAAAATCCCCGCAGTCTGGCGCAAGGCGACCGGCCCAGGCAGGGCCACCTTCTCCGACAGCACGGAATACGAGACCGACCTCTCGTTCACGGCAAGCGGACGCTACAACGTAATCTTCACGGCAAACGACGGCTACCAGGACGGAGCCGACACCAGCCGCATCTACGTGTTCGACAGGAAGTACACTACGCTCGACAACAGCGGCGACGGAATCCCGAGCGGGCGTGGCCAGGATGCCTGGATTTCGGAATTCGACAACTACAGCCCGCATAACTACGATACGACTCTTTGCGCCTCCACCCTCCCGGGCAAGGCCGGCAAGATTTACCTCAAGTTCGACCTCTCCGCGTTGCCCGGCCCGCTGTTCGACGCAGGCCTCAAACTGGACTACATCGCAGACTCCATCAAGAAGCCCATCTCGTTCAACATTTTCGGCCTCAAGGAAACATCCAAAGACATGGATTTCGGCGAGAGCAAGTTGAGCGTGGACTGGAGCGAAGCAGACATCACGTGGGACAACGCCCCGGCCAACGACCCCAAGAAGGCAGGCGGCCAGTTCAACATCCGCAAGAATTCCGGCGGTGGCGTGGACACCAAGTATGCAGACTACCTGGGCACCATCACCATCAACCCGAAGTCCCCGCTGGGAGCGTTCCTCCGCACCCCGAACTTCACGGAATTCTTCAAGCGCAAGCACGCCTCTGGGCTTTATACAATCATCCTTACAAGCGTCGATGCCGGAGAATACTTCATCAAGTCGAAGTCGGCCGGCAAGAACGCCGCTCCGGCCCTTTACGTGAGCTACTTTGACAACACGCGCTCTATCGGCGGTGACGCAATGGACGGCGGCTACCAGCTTTCCAAGGTGAATATCGACATCTATAACCTGGACTGCGATTTCGACCTGACCGTAGGTTATCCTCAATTCGTGCAGATTGAAATTCTCAACGAATTCGGCAAGAGGATGCTCACTGTTGCAGCGCGCGAACTCGCTGGCGAAAAGAAGACAAACTTCAAGTTCAAGGCCAAGGCATTCCCCACCGGGCGCTACACGCTCAAGGTTATCGGAGAAGCATTCACCGCCGAACAAAAATTTTACATCCTGAACTAAGGAAGATAATATGAAACTCTACAAGATTCTATTTGCCCTTTCCTTTGCCGCATTCTGTGCTGGTTGCGGCGACGACGACAGTTCTTCGGCATCCTCGGAAGAAGAAAGCAGTTCGTCCAGGATTGCCTCCTACAAGTCAAGTTCCTCGCTGAGCAACCGCGCGGACATCGCTTATAACGACACGCTGGAACTCGGCGATACCGTTGCGCTGGATTTCGAAATCCCGAAAAGCAAGAAGGACATTGACGAAGAGAGCGGCTACATCTACATCACCGATACGACAAAGTCCATCAGGCTGTTCCTCGGCGAGTTCGTCAAGGGGACACGTATCAATGTCCACATTGTGTCATCGGGCATGAGCAAGGACACCATAAGAATCCAAAACGAAATCGGAGACGAGTTGAATACACTCAAACCCGTATGGAACGAATCCAAGAAAGATTCCGTTTTTGGCAACTACATGATTCCTGGTCACGATGGCAAGATGCAAGAAAATTCCTTTGTCGCATTCAGTGACGGTTTCTACTACATGGACGTGAAAGCCAAATTCGAAAAGTCCTCGAGAATCCGCGCTTACGTCGGCATTGATTCAGCCTACTTTGTCTACACCGGCGAAGAAGACAGCATCCACATGGACCTGACAGACACGATCCGCGGCATATTCACCATAGGCGAAGGGCCGAGCTCCGTGAAAGTTCTCTTCTCGGGCAACGAAGGTGTCAGCATCGCCCTAAATGCAGAAGGAAAATCTATCGGCAAGTTCGAACTTTACGAACAGGACACGAGCCTCATCAGCAAGAACGATTCGACAATCGACGCCTTGCTGCTGCCCCGCGACACTACCGACTGGTCCATCAAGATTGTCCCGACCAAAGTCATCAGTTATCTCACCGGCCCTTACGCGACGTTCGAAATCGAATCCATCAGCCGTCCGCTCGATAAAGGCGAATACTTCAGAAACCCCGATTCTATCAGTGTTCCGGGCGACACGCTTACCGTGGTGCGCCCGCGCAACGACCAGGCCAAGTACTACCTGTACCAAGAGCAATACATCTGGCTTGCCGACCTCAATCCAGGGGATTCTATCGACGTGTTCCACTTTATGGAAGGTTACTGCGACAATCAGGTCACTTGCCCCGCAAGTTGCGAAATTCTGGACAGCAAGCGCAAGTCCGTCCAAGAAATCAGTTGCCTCTACGGGGGTAGTCTCAAGGTAACGAGCAAGATGACGAAGGGCGCCTACTACCTGCACTACGTCCGTACCGGCGACATCTACCCCACCGACGAAAGTCAGGTTCTCACACTCAAGACCTACATCCAGCAGCCGGGCCTCTTCAAGGAATTCAAATTCTTCGACGAAGAAGAAGACGAAGTCTATGGAGAAAAAGCCTTACGTGCCAAAGTGGGCGACACACTCCGCTTCGAAAATTTCAAGTTCAGGACAATGCCCAAGGTGGCAAGCACCAACGTGCGCTGGTTCCTCTCCTGTGAAGACGTCCCCTACCTCGGGACATCTGCCTATATTGCCACGTTGAACAACTGCGAAGACGAACTGGAAATCTACTCCAGCAGCTACCTCGTTGTCCAGGACAGCGCCTTCGGAAAGACCCCGCACATCATCGCGCAGAGCCTCGCCGACCCGACCGCCCGCGACACCCTGAGCCTCTCCATCAGCGAGAAATAGCCCAGGCAGCAAAAAAAAAACAGGAATTACCCCCAAAGGCGCCCCCGCGCCTTTTTTCATTACCCCGAGCTGGGTCCCCATTCCCACAAATAAAAAGGATAAACAGCCCAGCATTCCTTACACATAGCGAGATATTCGTTAAGGTATAATGAAAAAGGGATAACGTCACGAGAAAGGAGCGTCGGCCACAACCTTTTAAGGTGAGAGCCGCAGCCATACTTGTATGGCTATGGCCGAACCGTAAAGGTTGGCGTTTGCGCTGGGAAGGGGAGGGTGCAGGGAGGGGACCGTGCGGCCTTCGCCACTCCGAACAGGGTCCCCTCCCGCATAAAATCAACAACGAATTAAGTTAAATAAGCGGATTTTCGCTAAATTGCGTCATCTCATCCCAGAAAAACATTGAAATCCTAAAAAAATATGCTATCTTTGTGGCCTAATCTTGCAAGTCGTGCCAAGCTCTACCAACTTGCAAGCAAAACCAAAGAGCTTCCTCTAAGAGGTATATATGTCCTCCTTCCGTGGACCAAAAGGTAAAGTAGCACGCTCTCTCGGCGTTGCCGTTTCTCAGAAGACTCAAAAGGCTCTCGACCGCCGCAACTTCGCTCCTGGCCAGCATGGTCAGAACCGCAAGAAGTCCGCTTCCGTGTACAAGCAGCAGCTCGTCGAAAAGCAGCGTCTTCGCTTCACCTACAACATTTCCGAAGCTCAGCTGGCCAAGGCTTACAAGGAAGCCAACCGCCGCGAAGGTTCTGCCGGTGATAACCTGATGATCCTGCTCGAAACCCGTCTGGACGCCCTCGTCTACCGCATGGGTTTTGCCCGCACGATTTTCGCTGCCCGTCAGTACGTCGCACACGGCCACTTCGCCGTGAACGGTGTCCGCAGCTTCTCCCCCAGCCGCCTCGTCAAGGCCGGCGACGTCATCAGCTTGCGCGAACGTTCCAAGGAACACGTGCAGATCAAGGAAGCCTTCGCGAACGCTCCCGAAGCTCCTGAATACCTGACCGTCGACAAGACCAAGATGGAAGGCACGCTCGTGAAGCTCCCGCTCCGCGAACAGATTCCGGTCAAGCTCGAAGAACAGCTCGTCGTGGAATACTACTCCAGGTAAGCAATTCTTTAAAGTTTGTAGAAAGCGGAGCATCTTTGCTCCGCTTTTTCTATTTCCAATTTAGCCAACGAAAAACCCACCTGCATTGCAGGTGAGTCGATTTTTAAGTTCGATTACGAGATGGCCGTAAAACAAGCCAGACGGGCGCTAGCGGTCTTCCCAAATGGCGTTGGGTAACTTGCCTATGTCGCGGAAGTCCAGACGGCCCGCGGAGGGGGCGTTTACGCCAACGACGCGGGCGAGCGGCTTGCCCGCGCGCTCAATGACGATTTCTTCGTCACGGAGCGCGACCTGGTTCAACAGGGAACCGAAGTTCTGCCGGGCTTCCATCGCCGTCACGACTTTAGCCATAGTTATTCCTTGGCCCCTTCGGCCTTGCCCTGGAGAGCCTTGTCCTGGATGACGAGGTCCACGCGGCGGTTCTTCTGGCGGCCTTCCTTGGTGCTGTTGTCGGCAATCGGCATAGTCATGCCAAGGCCCTTCGCCGTAAGGCGATTAGCATCGATACCCTGTTCTACGAGGAAGTTCATTACGTTGTCTGCACGCTGCTGGGAGAGTTTCATGTTGAACTCTTCGGAACCGGTGTTGTCGGTGTTACCTTCGATAGACACGTTGAACTGCTGGTACACAGAAAGGATACCCGCAACCTTGGCAAGGCTCGTCTTGAGGTCGGCCTTGAGGGTCGCCTGGTTCACATCGAACAAGATGTCGCTCATGGAGAGGATAATACCACGGGCATCCTTGGACACCTGGATGAGCTTGGACTGGAGTTCGTTCAGTTTGTTCATAGCGTCCTTCTGGCGCTGTTCGGCCTTGGCGCGTTCTTCGGCAAGAGCCTTCTGCAAATCGGCCTCGCGTTCGCCAGCAGCCTTGAGGGCGGCTTCGTTGGCGGCAGCTTCAGCAGCGAACTTTTCCTGATTCTGCAACATTTCGGCCTGGAGCTTTGCCTCATGATCCTTGAGGTCGCTCACCTTGCCAGTGTGAATCTGGTGCTGGATAGATTCAATGTCGCGAGCAGTAGCAGCGCGCTTGGCCCAGTTCTCGTCGATATGGTTACGGATAGCCTGCGTTTCGCCCTGGACCTTGACGATGTTCACGTAGAGCGAGCAAGCAGCAGAGAGCTGAAACGTCTTTTCGGAAGTGGCGTCATCTTCTTCGGCAGACTTGAGCGCCTTGGAAACACCCATCGCCTCGGCGAGGGAAATCTTGGCAGAAGTCGCATTTGCCGGAAGGCTTGCCTTGACAGAATTCAGGGCTGCATCGCAAACACTGGAAAGAGAAGTGCCCGTATCTTCGGCAGCAACGGACAGGCCAAACGAAAGGGCGATAGCGGAGAAAAACTTAAGAGATTTCATTACTGCTTTCCTCCCTTGACTTCGTTATTCAAAATAGTCTGGTACTTGGCCTTGCGTTCGTTATCTTCGCGAAGTTCCTTTTCAAGAGCTTCGTCCTTCTTCTTCATTTCGTCGCGTTCGGCGGCATAAATGGCGAGTTTGTATTCAAGAGTACTCATATCGGCCATCACGACCGCTTCTTCTTCGTCGCCATTCGCAGCGAGAGTCTGGGCGGAATCAAGGTCGGCCTTTGCCTTTGCAACAGATGCAGCATTGACATTCGATTCAGCAGCAACAGCCTGGGTCATTTCGGCCTGGCCCAAAGAACGATCAACAGCTTGCTGATTGGAGGCGCAGCCGAACAAAACTAGTGCGGCAACCCCCATAGCGAGAGTACGAATATTCATAAGTGTCTCCTATTGGTGATTTTCGTCACTTAAAATAGCTATTATTAGATGGAATAGCCCACCTAATCAAAGCAAAATTTTTTTTAAAAGCACCATGAATCCGGAAAACCGTTCCTACTCCGTAAAACAGTACATGACCGCCCTCAAGCAGAAGGTGGAATCCACACCCGCAGTGTGGGTACACGGTGTTATTACGCAAATTTCCGAAAAGCCGAAAGTCGTCTACATGAGCATCGCGGACTTCGAGGAGGGAAGCGTCATCCCGCAGGCGACCGTTTCCCTTTCCTGCTTCGCTGCAAAATTTGCGGCCATCAAGGCAAAGATTGCGAGTTTCGACAACCCCTTTGAAATCAAGCCTCAAATCAAGGTGCAACTACTCATCCGAGCGGAAGTCTACGTCCCCTACGGAAAGTTGCAAGCGCAAATCCTCGACATCGATCCGGTGTACACGCTGGGAGAACTTGCGCTGACCAAAAGCGCCATTCTGAAAAAGCTCGCCATGGAAGGCCTGCTCGACAGGAACAAGTCCGTCCCGTTAGCAGAAATGCCGCTGCGCGTCGGCCTCATCACCGGCGAAGGGACCGCTGCCTACCGGGATTTTTCCACCAAGCTTGCCGAATCGCCGTTCGCTTTCCACATCGTCCCCGCTTTTGCAAAGATGCAGGGCAACGAGACGGAATCGAGCGTCATCGAAGCATTGGAAACACTTCGCAACGACCCTGAACTGGACGTGGTTTGCATCGTACGCGGAGGCGGCTCCAAGACAGACCTCACCTTCTTCGACAGCGAAGCCCTTTGCCGCGCCGTAGCGAACTACCCCATCCCCGTATTCACGGGCATCGGCCACGAAATCGACAGGAGCCTCCTCGACGAGGTGGCCTACCAAGCCTGCATCACCCCCACCGACTGCGCAAAACACCTCATTGAACGGGCAATCGAAAGCTGGGAGGCACTCATCCGTGCCACCAGAAATATCGCAGAAGGGGCAAGGAACTACCTCGGGGAATACAAGAACGAACTCACAACAACAGGCCACCAGTTGCAGCAAATTCTCGGCAGGCGGTTCACGCAAGAAAAGACGACCCTCGCCCAAATTGCGGTTTCGCTAAAAAAAGACATGCACTTCCTGTTCCAGTCCGAAAGCGGACGCATTCAGCGCAACGAAGAAGGGCTCCGGCAAGGGACGCGAAAGATTATCGAATTCGAGAAGGCCAAGTTCGAGCTGAACGAACAGAAGGTCAAGGCTGCCGACCCCAAGCAAGTCCTTGCAAAGGGTTATACGCTGACTCTTGGAGCCAACGGAAAATTTATCCGTAACGCAAGCGAACTCAAGCCAGGGGATCGCATCACCACGCGCTTCCGCGGTGGCGACGTCACCTCGCAAGTTCTCTAATTACTTTGACTGGGGCTTGATCATCAGCACCTTTTCCATGCGGGTGCCGTCCATCTTGAGCACGCGGAACTTGTATCCGTCGATTTCCACCTCGGCACCCGGCGACGGGATAATGCCGAGAGTCGCCTGGATAAGGCCCGACAGCGTTTCCACGTGAGAATTTTCCGGAGCTTCCAGTTCTACACCCAATTCGTCTTCCATGTCGGAAAGCGTCATGAGCGGGTCTAGGATATAGCGACCGTCCTTAAGCTTTTGCACGTCAGCTTCGTCCTCGTCGTCTTCGTCGCGGATTTCACCGACAATTTCTTCGAGAATATCTTCCAGAGTCACAAGCCCGGCCGTTCCGCCGTACTCGTCGACGACGATGGCGAGCTGGTTGCCATTCTTGCGCAACTCGGTCAGCAGGTCATCAATCTTCTTATGGTAGGGCACGAACACCGGAGGCATCACGATTTTCATGAGGTCGAACGGTTCGTCGCGATGCTCGGTATACCATTCGAGGAAATCGCGGTTCGAGAGCACGCCCACGATATTGTCGATGGTGTCCTTGTACACCGGCAAACGGGAATGGCGCTCGTTATTGAGCACTTGCACAAGTTCTTCGAGCTTGGTATCTACATCGATAGCGCACATGTCCACACGGGGAGTCATGATTTCGCGCACGGGGGTCTCGACAAAATCGAAGATGTTCAGAATCATCTGGCGTTCTTCTTTCTCAAGCCCTTCGCCCTCGCCCGCCTTCAAATCGGACAAGTCGGCCTGGACTGCGTCACGGCGTTCTTCGGGCAAAAAACTCAACTTTGCATCGTAGCCGAACAGCTGGAGCAACTTCACGAAAAGCCAATGGCAGAACATCGCCGCCGGAGCAAACGGAATCCGGATAATCCGGAACAGAGGAATCAGCACGATAGCAATCGTATCGGGCTTGAGGCTCCCGAGCAGGTTAGCGCAGAACACCGTGAGCATGTAGATGCCGGCACAAGCGACAATCAGGTAGGCCGCACTGCCTAGCGCCCAGTAATCCTTGATCCACGCATACGGCAAAGACTGGAACAGGTAGTAGCCCAGCAGGCCACTCCCGATATTGCAGAAGATTCGCCCGATGGAGATGGTCTCGTTGAAACCGCCCCACTCCACAAGACCGGCAATAACCTCTTCCCGGTCCTCCCTATCCTTGGCATCGCGTTTGGCATAAATGCCGCTGAACACCGCTTTAATCAGCGAGAACGAGAACGAAACAAACAAGAAAATTATCAAAAAAGCGAAAACCCAACTGTCGGAGTTTTCCATCAGTCTTTCTCCTTGTAGGGGTCAAGCCCCAAAAATTCACATTCGCGGGCGCGCATGACCTTGCGGTCGGCAGCCTTGATGTGGTCGTAACCGGAAAGATGCAAAAGCCCATGCACAATGACCCTTTTCATCTCGGCATAGAAGGTATTCCCGTATTCCGGGGCCTGGCGTTTCACCTGGTCGCGAGCGATATAGATTTCGCCAAGGAACGCCTCGTCGTGCCATTCGTACGAGAGCACATCGGTCACCTTGTCGAGCCCACGGTAGTCACGGTTCATCTCGCGCACGAAATCGTCGGTGCAGAGAACGATGTTCACGTTCTTCTCGCAGCCTTCCTCCCGGAGGAGCTTGCGGGCCATGGTTTCAAACCGGTCCTTCCACGGGAAGGCCTCGATATTCCCCTCGCATAGGAATTCTATGTCGTATTTAACCGATTTCTTTTTACTGGCAGGGTCAGGCATTAGATATTGTACCACTTTTTAAGAGTCGCAATAATGGCTTCGGCCTGGGCTTTCCCGCTAATATTGAACTTGCTGCGGGCCTTGAACGCACCCTGGACCTTCTGGTAACGGCGGAGCGACACCTTCGGTTCGCCGAACTCACCCGTTTTCGCATCGCGGTCCTGGTACAGGAACATCATGCTCTGCCAGGCACCCTTTGTCAAAACTTCCTTGTCCAGTTGCTTGAGAATCGGCATTCCGGTTTCCGTATCGCAAACTTCAATGGTCAATTCATCGGCATCCACGCTCATTTTAGAACCTCTGCGTTCAGTGTGATAAAAATAACTAATTGATGCAATCCACGTGCAAAACATAATAATAATACATATATTTAATAAAGTTAACAACAGGGAGAGGTAAGCAACATGTCTTTTTCGCGATATTTCAGGTTTTTTGTCATATTTACGGCATTGCTCCTAGCGATGCCGGCCATTGCAGCCAAGCCTACGAGCGGAAAAGTCCGTTCCGTTTTGGGCGATGTATCCCGCCAAAAAGCAAATAAGACCAACTGGGCCGCTTTACGTGTCGGAGCGACTGTTGAACAGGCCGACAAAATCCGCACCGAAATTGAATCGCAAGCCATTATCAACCTCCCCGACGGCAGCACCATTTCCATAGAAGAAAAGACCCTTGTCGTTTTCGAAGAACTCCTCTCGCTCGAAGGGAACCAGCAAATCACGGCCGACGTGCAGAAAGGCAAGGTCCGCTTTGACGTTCAAAAACAGAAAGGCAAGGAAAGTTCGTTCAAGTTCCGCACCGGGACTGCAACCGCAGCAATCCGTGGAACAGCGGGCGTCATAGGCCAGACCAGCCGTGGCAAGCCCATCGCCGCCCTCCGCGAAGGCAAACTCGAAATCACGACCGGCAGCGGAACCGTAGGCATCAACGGCGGCGAGACAGCAATCCCGAATGACGATTCGTTCGTAGTCCTCGAACTGGCCTCCTCGGGCGACCTTGACTTCCTCAACAAGATCGACTCCCTCCTGAGCGATACGACAAAATCGCTTGACGACCTCAAGAAAACCATCCTGGCACTCGATTCTGTCTATGCCGCCAACCTGAAACATTCGGTCGATAGCTTGGGTTGCGCTTTTGAATCTATCCCGGACTCGGTGACTACCCCGTTCCTCACAGTACACGGCACATGCAAACCGGGCATATTCGTCGAGATTGGCGCCGAACGCATCGAGACGACCGATGAACCTTTCCAGTTCACGCCGACCTGGGACGCAAGCGCCTACGGAGCAAAGAAGTTCCCCGTTTCGTGCTTTGTCGGGAAAATAAGCCTCCCCTGCGGCTACATCACCACCAACTACGTGAAGCCGGCAAAACCTGTAAAGAAGGTCGAGAAACAGGAACCCAAGGTAGAAAAGGTTCCCTTCAAGCTCACGACCCCCTCTCCGGCCAATGTCTGCAAGACAGGCACCGTCACTCTGGAAGGTACATTCGATACCACGGCCACCAACGCGACTCTGTTCGTGAAGTTGGGCAACTACACCTCCCCGAACCTGGTCCCGCTTAGCCAAGGCAGCAAGTTCAGCCACACTATCGCCGTGAGCGACCGTATCGGCAACTGGGAAGAAAAGAAAGCTTACGCCGAATTCCACACCGCCGAAGGCGTACAGACCGAAAGCGTCGATCTGCAAATCGACAAGTCTTGCGTCGCAATAAACCAGGTAAAGCCAGTTATCAATTTCCAGCGCTACGACTCCACCCGCTGCGAGGCAAGCATCTCCGTCTCGAACATCAAGGGCGACGTCGTCTTGCTCTCCACTTTGATTGACGGAGCGCTTTCCAAAGAAACCAGCCTCAACAAGGACATCTTCTCCACCTTCAAGCTCAAGGCCGGTTCGCACAAGTACACCTTCAAGGCCGAAGACCGGGCAGGCAACAAGTCCGAACTCACCAAGACGCTCGGCTGCTTCCCGAAGGTCAACACGAGCCTTGCCGTACAAGGAGGCAACTACGAACTTATCCGAGCTCCGCTCTCCCCGAAGGGAGCCCAAACGGGAATTTCAAGGAACATAAAATTCAAAATAGCCAACGTTCCGCAGCAAGATCCGGAGCAAATCAAGCGAATTACCATCAAACAGAACGGCAAAAACGTCGTTCAACTACAAAATAAGCAGATTACAGACCTCAATTTCGACATTCCCGTAGAATTGGCACGCGACAAAAAGACTATCATTAAAATAGAAGTGGTCATGAAAAATGGCCGCATTTTGAACGCTTCCAAAACTTACGAGGTCCGCTGATGGGGTTTCCGAACCAGATTGCAATCTGGACGCTGGCAGTTGCATCGACAGTTTCCGTCGCACAGACGGATTCCGCCGCGGTTGACTCCGCGGCGTTTGCCGTTGTTGTTCCACCCAGCGATTCGGCAAAAACTTGGGATGTTACAGGCAACGTCACCTACCGTGGCGCCTACCACTACGTCCGTACCCGCACGAACCATGGCGACACATTTGTCTCGGGGCAAGATTCCATTGAGCACGGCAAGCGTTACCGCAACTATTTCCAAGTTCCCGGATTCATGACCGAAGGCCGCGCTTACGTACGCGCAAAATCCCCGGAAGGCCGCATTTTCGAGTTCGATGCCGATGTCACCAGCGACAACTGGAACAAGTTCTACCCGAACCCGGTGACATTGAGTTACACCGACAACTATAACCGCGCCATCCTGGGCGATTTTACAAAATCAGAAGGAGAACTCTACCTAGGTGGGCTCCCGCTGTTCGGCGTGGATTATACACTTTCCATTTTGAAGGACGAAACCGGCACGGCCATGTGGCAAGTCAACGGATTCTTCGGCGAGGCACAACGCCCGCTCCTCCCGGGGAAACGCCACCCTTACCTTTATCACGATTGGATTGACGAAGGGGAAGCGGCAGCACAGCGCCTGGTTTACGGTGGATCGCTCAAATTCTCCCCAGCCCAGCCCTACAGCATTGCCGTGGGAGCCCTTTACGCAAACGACGAAATCGAGGACCCGCTACTTAGGGACGGGGCAAGCGCAAATACAATCACCGCCGACCCGATGCAGGAATCGTTCACGCTGTTTGCAGACATGAAATATGCCCCCTCCACCAACGACGACATGCTCAACTTCCAGGCTGCAGTCGGCCGCGCCGACACCGCAGACGTTCTCCGCGAAAGGGCTGTCAACCAAGTATTTTCTAGAGCGGGGATAAACACGTCGAGCTACGGCACCATCCGCAAGCTAATGCGCAGCGAAAGCAGCATCAAGACGCTTTCCAAAGCGGAACTCGAAGAAATCTTCGGCGATAACACCACCTTGACTAAAGGGCAAATGCAAGATTCCCTGCTCGCCTTGATCAAGAAAGCCAAGGACGTGCAAAAAAATTACGAAAGGGCACGCGACGACGACCGTGCACTTGGAATGAGTTGGAGAAACCAGAACTTCGCATTCGGCCTCTCCGGAAGTTGGAGCTACAAAGCGACAACCATTCGGGGGCACGCCAAGTACACCGGCGAAGACTTCTACAGCGCAGGCTCCCCCGACCAGTTTGCAGACACACGCGAATACGGCATCGAGTTGGATCAAGGATTCTTTGACGTGTGGGATTTGAGCCTTAGCTACAACGTCCTTGTAGAAAATGCGGCAAAGGGTGGCAAAATGAACATCCTCGGTTTCGGCGAAGGGACCGAACACGGGCTCGCTCCCGATATGGATTCCCAGTGGTTCAAGGAACACGAACTCGACATGGACCGTACGCGCTATACCCACAACGCAGACATCGCCAACACGATCCGCATTGCAAACAACCTAAACCTCCGTGCAGGATACGGTTTTGAATACAAGAATCAATACCGTCCGTTCCAGTTGCACGCCGTTTACACCGAAGATTCCAAGGTCTACACCGATGACTGGTTTGCACCGCGCCACGGCAAAGCCACCACAAAATACGACACTGGCGATTCGACCATCGAAATTGACAAGGAACGCTGGAGCGCCTACAGTGCCCTCGACGGTGAAGACAACATCGCATCGAAATTCGAGGAACGCCTCTTCAAGCACACATGGAATGCTGGGGTAACACTCCGTAAGGGACCCACCACGGTCAACGTGGATGCAAAATTCGCTTTGAGACTGGACGATTCCAAGTTCCACAACGATGAACTCGTCAAGGATTTTGACTTCAGCGACGAAACCTGGGGAAAACTGGGATACTACTACGGCGGCACAGACTATTTCGAACATAAATATCCCATCGTCGCAACGACTGCGTTCGAGCCCTTCCAGAACCGCTTCTCCCTCACGCCCCGCTTCAAGACATATAACCGCGACGACATGGAAGAAGCCGAACTCACCGTCAGCGATGAACTTGAAATTCCCTTCTTGCGCAACTACCTCGTATTCGGCATCAACGGGGAATTCCGTTACATGGCTACAACCTGGGAAGAAGACCGCAAGGATTACAGCGAAACAGAAACCGACTTTATCGGCAACATGAGCCTCCGCATCAACCATTCGGAGCACTTCTATAGCGAATGGGTGGTGGGCACAGGCATATACTATCGTCCGGACTATCTGAGCAACGAATACAAGGACATTTACGGCGGATTAAACCTGAGCTATACATTCTAGCCACAGACAAGCCTCGCCTTTTCTAAATTTGCGCTGATGTTTACCTACCGCTTCAGAGAATTGCCTGTCGCCCTGAACAAGAAGGGCGAAGTCCGGGCTGCACTCGCAAAACAAATCCGCGTACATCCGGAAGAAATTTTCAACCTCGAAGTCGAAAGGTTCTCATTGGACAGCCGCCGGAAAGGCGACCCGCACTGGTCTTACAACGTCGTTTTCGATGTGGCATCGCCGCTGCGCACGACAGGCAACAACGCCCGAGGACTTATCGAAGCAAAACGGGAAAGGCAGGGCATAGAGTCGGAGCCCCAGAAAGACTCCGTGCAGATGCCAAGCCACATAGACATCGTCGGAGCGGGACCGAGCGGGCTGTGGGCCGCCCTGCACCTGTTGCGCAAAGGGTTTACGGTCAACCTCTACGAGCAGGGGAAAAACGTCGAAGAGAGGTTCCGCGACATCCGGCGATTCATCGTCGACAGGAAATTCAACGCGCACAGCAACGTGCTCTTTGGCGAAGGCGGCGCGGGAGCCTTCAGCGACGGGAAGCTGAACACGCGGAGCCGCAACGCCTTTAGCGAAGCGGTCCTCAAGGACATGGTCGGCTTCGGCGTCGACGAAAGTGTCGTCACCTTCGCAAAGCCGCACATCGGCACAGACAGGCTCGTGCTGATGTTGCGGGAAGTCCGTGCCGAAATTGCAAAACTCGGCGGACGCATCCATTTCAACACGGTCCTCGAAGATATCGAAATCAAGGCCGGGCGCATCTGCGCCATCCAACTGAGGGATGTGAGCGGGCACGAGGCTCGGGATGTTTCGTTGCCGTTCTGGAAACCTTGCGAGGCGCTAGTGCTCGCCGTCGGGCATTCTGCCCGCAGCGTCTACACGCTGCTGCACGCCCGTGGCGTCGCCCTCGAAAGCAAGGCTTTCGCCATGGGCGTGCGCGTCGAGCACCCGCAAATGCTCATCAACCTGCGGCAACTCGGCAAGGGCGTAGACACGCGCCTCACCGGAGCCGCAGAATACTTCCTCGCCACGCCGACACTGGGCAAGACAAGCAGCGCTTACAGCTTTTGCATGTGCCCCGGTGGCATCCTGGTGCCCTGCGCCTCAGAACCCGGAACTCTCGCGACGAACGGCATGAGCTACAGCCGCCGCAACGGCCCCTTCGCCAACGGTGCCATCGCCGTCCCCATTGCCGCAAGCGAAAAACTGTTCGGCGGCCTTGAACTCCAGCGCCAAATAGAAAGCGACGCCTACCGCGTCGGCGGCAACAACTACGCCGCCCCCGCACAGACAATCAAGTCGTTCCTCGCACACAAAGAAGATGCGGCTCTCCCCAAATCCACCTATCCCTGCGGACTCGTGCAGAGCAATCTCTGGGACTGGATGGACAAAACCATTTGCAAGAGCCTCGCAGAAGGCTTCCAGAACTTTGACCGGAAAATCCCCGGATTCATTGACGAAGGGCTGATTGTCGCGCCGGAAACGCGCACCAGTTCGCCCATCCGCATCACGCGCAACAACGACACGCTCGAAAGCGTGAACACGCGCGGGCTTTACGTACTCGGCGAAGGCGCCGGATATGCCGGCGGAATCGTCACCAGCGCAGCCGACGGTGCCCGCCTCGCCCACCACGCAAAAAAAGCGTAGACCTACCGCCACTTACTCCGAAGCCATTCTTGCAATTCAAGAACTACCGGATAAAAGTCATTGTCTATTCTGTGCGTTGGAATAATACGAACCGTTTTACTTCTCTTAATCCTAGATTTACTTGGCATAAGCCACGAAACGCTCTTCAAATCTTTCATGAACACTTTTGACTTTTCTTTCCCATCTTCTTCCCTAAAAGCAGTCCATTGCACTCGGATTCTTCCAGATGTTGAATCCAATGACTTTTGCAATCTTAAAAAAGTTTGAACATCCGTATCATGGAGTGTGTCGGCAAAAACTTCAGCTTCATTCCTCCACACTTTCGTATACATCACAGTCGAATCTTGGCATAAAGACGCTTGATACAGCACCGAGTCCGTTTTTTGGATAACCTCGACTATTTTTACAAAATCACTCCGAGGCGGCGTGTATGGCACGCCACCCACCGTTGTATAATACGCCGAAGCCATTATCAAAAGCCAGGAAAGCATTTATTTACCCAACCCCATCAACTCTTCATACTTGGAAAACAAATCTAGCACCACCTTGTATGACTGTCCGTACACCTCTTTTTCCACGTCTGTTTTTTTGTAAAGCGAAATTTCCTTACATTCCGATTCAGACATAATAAAAAATGCGCGAGAATCGTACAATTCTCCTGGACGACGGTGTTTCCATGACATCAGCGGGAAACTACCTTCTAGATTCAACAATTCGCGATATAGCGATTTATAAGCATCCGTTCCGCCGAGAACAACACTATCAAGCAGTACCTCAGTTTCGACAAAAGAAGTATCTCTGACATCATCTTTAAGGTGTGTCCGCTCCATATATATTCTTAGAGAATCCCCGACAGGCGTAATAATTCGAACGAGTTCAAAACCTTCTACAGGGCCTTCCCCATACAAATGCCAGTTAGAAGAATCCCGCTCCATCCCAACCATAACAATAGAATTGGGGATGCAATAACTTGATTCCATTTCCAATTCAACAGCCAAATATTCCTGACCTGAGTATATCTGCGATATTTTCTCATTATGACAGCCAAACAAAAAAAAGACCATCAGGGTCAACAACTGAATCCGCATTCCTTTTATCAAACACTTCATGAGCACCGGTCTACGCGGGAATCTGTAACATCTTGTCATAAATATATACAAAATCGTTTGAAAGCATACATTTGTATGCATTAAGAGCTACAGTTTGGCAATCTCTTTCATGGAAAGGCCGGATATTGCAGCAATCTTTTCAACAGGATCACCGTAATCACGCATAGCCTTCGCCATTTCGCGTTCACGTTCGACATGGCGTTATGATCCCATTCCTTGTGGTACATTTTCTGGTATGCCTCGAATTCTTCTTTGCTGAAATTAGATACTTTCGAACTCTCTGTCAAATGTTCGAACAATTCCGTTTAGAACGTCATTTAAAAACGTTTCTAGGAAAACTATTTGATGTCAATTAAGTCAAAATACATCAAACGGGTGTGCAATGGTTTACTTGCCAGCAATTTTATGTTAACGCCTAGAGCTCTTGCCTCATTGATTTCTGAGCTATACAGAAACTTGAATTGATTCTTCTGATAGTAATGGATGACACCGGGCTCATTAATTGCATCGACAATGATAAAACGGCATCCAGTCTTGTTTTCATCGCTACGGAACCAAGCTTTTATAAAATCCATTACCGCAGAGCCAATGCCCTGCTTTGCAAAATCAGCATTCGTTCCCAATCGTCCAACTAAAACACCTGGGTAACGTCGAAGATTCTTTTCGCCATTTTCCGTGACGTATTCTATTTTGGCTTTGTCTTCCGGAGCGAGCTGCTTTATTCGAATGGAGTCATTTGAAATTGTAAAAGCCGCAACAATGCAATCCGGTTTATCTTTTAGGCGAAAAACATAGGTTTTGCCGAGAAGTTTTTTGCCATATAAAAGAAAATCCTCGGTAAAGAATTCATCGAGATCCGAATTACCGCATTTGAATGGTTTGCAGCTTTGTAAGAGTTCAGGCGTGAGCCTCGCGAACGAGCCGCGATTTAAAAAATAGGCAAGATTCATGCCTAGAAACCTTGCTCACGAAGGAAATTCCTGACCAACAGAATTTTTTCGCCATAATCCTGTTTTTGGTCGTTTTTCTCAGCAAAATCAGCCTCCTTGAGAAAACGCTCAGCGTCTTCCCCCTGAAGGGTCGGTATAGATCTTATTGCTACGGCCATAGAATTGTTCCTCTATTTACAAAATACGTTTTTGAGTTGCTGTTGTCAATCAATATTTCAAACACGGACAATATAAACCGGCAAAAAGCGCAAGTCAAGACAAAATAATTTTGCAAAAAAAGATGGACAAAAATTCCGTTTTGAACGTCTAAAAAAGCAAGGAATGAGGAAAAAACACAGCCTTAAAAATTCATCCATACACCTTGAATGCCTGACGACGCGGCTTTTACTCTTCTTTCCCCCAAATAAGCATGATCCCCATCATGCGATAATGCACGTCCTATTTGAACATCTCCCCGCAATTTCTATATTTGTCCGACAAATCTCCCCCAGCCGGAACAGATGATTACAAGACTTATCGACCGTAACTTTGCCAACATGAGGTTGGACCGTTTCCTTCGCAAGGCCTTCCCGGAGGAATCCCTTTCTGTATTTTTCGCCGTCATCCGTAAAAAGAAAGTCCGTGTCAACGGGGTTATCGGCAAGGCAAACCAGATGCTCTCCGAAGGGGACGTCGTCTGCATTTATGAAAATTTCAAATCGGTGAATAGTTCAGACGAGAAACAAGGCTCGGGGCTCGAGGCTTCAAGCACCAAGTCCGAGGCTCAAGATTCGGACAACAAGTGGGGTGCATCGAAAACGGGGTTTGCAAAAAGCAAGTCCACCTGGGGCAAGGACTCCTCCGTCGGAAAACAAGCACGATGGGGCGCACGCGAGCTCGATATCGTCATCCAGACCGAAGACTATGTCATCGTGAACAAGCCCTCGGGACTCGCGAGCCAACCCGGCAGCGGCACCCGCCCGGGCGAAAGCCTCGTAGAATATCTTTGGGAATGGGGTAAAAGCGAAGGCCTCGACTTCAAGCCCACCATCGCACACCGTCTGGACCAGGAAACGTCCGGCATGCTCATCGCAGCCCTCCACGGCGACACGCTCCGCGACTTCACGCGCATGATTCGCGAACACGAAGTGGAAAAGTTCTACTTCGCGCTCGTCAAAGGCAACCTGAAAAAAGAAAAAGGCACCATTGACGAAAGCCTCACCCGCACCGACGCGGCCAAGGGATCCAAGATGAAGGTCGGCGAGACCGGCAAAGACGCGCAGAAGGCCATCACGCACTACCGTGTCAAGCAGCACTACGAAGGCTACGACCTCGTAAAAATCAAGCTCGAGACCGGACGCATGCACCAAATCCGCGCCCACTTCGCAAGCATCGGCCACCCGCTCCTGGGCGACACCCGCTACGGCGATTTCGCGCTCAACCGCGAGGCAAAGAAAACGCTCGGGCTGCACAGGCTCTTCTTGCACAGTTGCCGCCTAGAATTCGTGTGGCAGGGCGAGCGCAAGGTCTTCGACTGCCCGCTCCCGAAGGAATTGCAAAGTGTCATCAAGCAACTGAAGCCCATCAAGATGGATCGGTAAAAAGATGACCTTGAAAAAATTCATCGTCTTTTTCGCCCATCGAAGAAAGGCCAGGAATGATTCGCGTTCCGGCATCGGACACCAAAGTCAATCTTGCCGAAAAGATGGATATCACGCTAACCTACGAATTCCTTATCGGGATTCACGAGGTCACCTGCGGAGAATACGGGGACCTGAGCTGCGCTGGCGACAGCCTCCCCGTCGCCAACATCACCTTCTTTGATGCGGTCCTGTTCGCAAACGCAAAAAGCAAAGCTGAATCGCTGGACACGGTCTACACCTACACCAAGGCCACCTTCGATTCCCAAAATCACTGCACCTACCTTGAAAATTTCGCGACGAACTACGACAAACTGGGCTACCGCCTGCCGACAGAAGCCGAATGGGTCAAGGCGGCCGCCTCGGACTGGGATGCAGCAAACAGCTGGAACAGCGGGAACTCAGGGAACGTCCCTCACAACGTATGCTTTCTCAAAGCAGACAACTCGAAATTCTGCGATTTCGCGGGGAACGTGATGGAATGGGAGAACGACTGGCTCGGCCCCACAGCAGAGACCCCTTACAGCAACTTTATCGGAGCGGCCCAGCCGAACGGCATCGGTGAGAGGATTGTCAAGGGAGGCAGCTTCGCAAACGACATTCAGTCCATCAACCTGTATTCGCGCGGAGATGTCTACACAGTCACCTCATCGACCCGAGCAGACTATGTCGGATTCCGCCTCGCACTTGGAATTATTCCGAACCCACAGACCATCAGCAATTCGGCCCAGCAGGGCGGGCAAACCATAACCAATCTCGCCAATTCAGACATCATCCGCAACATCACCGGCACTTACGCAGCCAAGCTTGCCTTCCGCAACGACATTTCGGGCAACCTTGTTTTCATCAACTATTCCGACATTACCTTGTCCATGGTCGAAATCTAGGACACGCTGAATGTGTACCGCCCGGACATTTCCCCCGACGGGAAATGGGTCGCCTTCTGCACAGGCATGGAGGGCGTGGGTGGAACCTCTTCCCTATACGTGCGCAAGCTCGATGCCACCGGCAGCGGTCTTGTCAAACTCAATGTCGAAAGTGCGACCATCCCCCGCTGGAGTGTCACCGCAAGCGGGGACACCGTCATCACCTATGTAACCGATGCCGGGAACAACAAGGAAACGGCCGACTGGCAACAATCAAGCACTTGGCAAGTAGCCTTTGCAGGCGGGGCCTTCGGCATACCCCAAAAATTATTTGACGGTTCTTACCACGGCGGCATCAGCGCAGACGGAAGCATCGCTGTATCGGGTTCCAAACTCCTCCGCGCACGCACCGCCGCACCATCAAGCAACGTCTACGCCGCAGACGCGACGGACAACATCTGGTACAACGGAGAACAAGCCTGCAACGTTTCCCTCGTCAACGACAGCACGAATCGCGTTGCATTCCTCGACTTTGGCGGGAACACGGGTAAGGAATTTGTCGGGACACCCTATGCCACACACCAGCGCATCCTCATTGCCAACAAGAGCGGGCAACTCATCCAGTCGATAGGCTCTCCCGCCGGTTACACGTTCGACCACACCGAATGGGCAACCGACGGCATAACGTCGAACATCGTGGCAACGCTTACAAACGTGGACGGAGAACACCAGAAAATCGTTCTCGTGAACGTCGCAAATTCGAGCATTACCGAACTCATCCAGGGCGAAGAAATTTGGCACCCCTGCCTATGGGTAAGCCCCGCCACAATCAAGCCACCCCACCCCGACTCCACCAAGTTCCCCATCGTCCTCGATCCCGACAGTGCGGGAGTCTACTTCGTCGCAGGCGGCACCGAGATTGCCGTAAAATGGCGCTACAAGATGGAACTCCTGTGGAAATACCGCGACACTTCAAATACGGTGATACTCGGTTCCTCGCGAGCCCTGCACGGAGTCATTCCCAACCAACTGACAGACGTGACCAAGGCTCCCAACCAGGCCAATGTGACCATGGCCCTCAACCTGGCCAATTCCAACAACACGCTGTTCTGCACGAAATTCATCCTGAACAACTACATCTTGCCGCACATGAAGAACCTAAAATACATCATCATGTCGATTGACATAGACCGCGGATTCAACACAGCGGCACAGAGTTTCTTTGAAGTTCTCAGGAACACCATTCCCGGCTACGTCTACGACGAGAACCACAATTTCTGGAAAGACGGTGTTCCTGAACAACTCCCCCAGCTGACATACGCATCCTTAGGCTACTACAAGTTCGAATCTTACAGGGAAACGCTCGGTTTCGAACCCCTAGAATCTAATGGCTGGGGCGAAGCCAAGGTCTGGACCGACAGCATGTGGGTATCCAAGAGGCGCGACCTCTACGACGCAAATCTCGTTCTGCTGAAAGAAATCCTGGCCGAGACCCAGAAGCACGACATCCGCGTCATAGGGATTATCTTCCCGCAGAATCCCCTGTATGCATCCACGGGATCGTTCTCGTTCCACGGGATCCAACGCAGCATTGCCCCCACCCTCATCCAGGAACTTGCGGACCTGAGCAAGACCTACCCGAACTTCACTTTGATGGACGAAAACAAGATGGGCGATCACGATTACACGGACGGCATGGCCTACGACAACAACCACCTTTCGGTTGATGGAGCCATCCAGATGACACTCCGCATCAGATCAGTTCTCGCATCAATGCCCTAAAATAGGCCCGGCACTTCATTTACGATTTTTGTAAAACACTTTTCTATTCTGGAAAGAAAATGTAAAAGAATTGCCTTTTTTGGCTAAAATTACCCAAAAAATTTCAAATTTTACCTCTTCCCAAGAGCCTTTTCAATTATTAAATTTTGGTTCCGATGAGAATATCGGAATCCATTAAGGCCCCCATAAGCGCAGCCGTTGCAACCCTCCAGCAACGGGACATGGCGACTCTCCACGGGCATCTGATTTTCGGTTCTGTCTTTAAATTTTTCAATCGTTTGGCAAAAGCTTCTGGCTTTTGCCTTTATTTTTATTCGGATTTTCATTACATAGCGAGCAAAACATGACTGACAAATTCAACTGGAAAGCGAAACGCGAGAAGAAGGCGTTTCTGGCATTGGCGGATGGAACCGTCTTCAGGGGCTATGCCTTCGGGCAAGCAAACGATACCGTCGGCGAAGCGGTATTCAACACCGGCATGGCGGGCTACAAGCAGATTTTGACGGACCCCTCCTATGCGGGCCAGTTCGTGGTGTTCACCACAGCCGAAGTCGGAGCCTATGCGGCAAACCTCGAGAAGTCCGAATCGCGCGACGTGTTCCTGAACGGGATTGTCGTGAACTCACTGGACGACGTGAGCAAGGAGATTGGCGAAGAAAGCCTGCACGACTACATGCTCGCCCACAAGAAACCGGGCATCGCAGGTGTGGATACACGCGCCCTCACCATCCACCTGCGTGACCATGGCGCACAGAAGGCCTACCTGCACGTGGACGGCACCGAAATGAGCGAAGCCGACGCCATCAAGAAAGCCCAAGAATGGGAAGGCCTGGACGGCCAGGACTACGCGAGCAAGGTGAGCGACCCGAACGGTTACGAATTCAGCACCGAAGGTGACCTGAACGTGGTCGCGCTCGATTTCGGCATCAAGACGAATATTTTGAGGAACCTCGCCGCACAGAACATGAAGGTGACGGTGCTCCCGATCAACGCGACATTTGAACAGGTGATGGCGAAGAAGCCGGACGGCGTGTTCCTCTCGAACGGTCCTGCCGACCCGAACAGCCTCCCGCAAGTCGCTGCAGTCGTCAAGCAACTCTTGGGCAAAGTTCCGCTGATGGGTATCTGCCTCGGTAACCAGTTGCTCGGTCTTGCGCTCGGCGCAAAGGTTTCCAAACTCAAGTTCGGCCATCACGGTTGCAACCACCCGGTCAAGAATTTGAAGACTGGCGCCGTGGAAATCACGAGCCAGAACCACAACTACGCCATCGAAGAAGCTTCGCTCCCCGCGAACGTAGAAGTCACGCACATCAACCTGAACGACAATACGGTCGAGGGCATCCGCCACAAGGAACTCCCCGCGTTCAGCGTGCAGTACCACCCGGAATCCGCTCCGGGACCGAACGATTCCTACTACCTGTTCGGCGAATTCAGGCAGATGATTGAAAACTTCAAGGCAGGCAACACCGGAGAGGCATAGCATGACCAAGACCGCAAACAAGGGCAAACAGACCAAGTACATCTTCATTACCGGCGGCGTGGTCAGCTCTCTCGGTAAGGGAATCACCTCGGCATCGCTTGCGCTGCTCCTCAAGAGCCGCGGCTACAACGTGTTCATGCAGAAGCTCGACCCGTACTTGAACGTGGACCCGGGCACCATGAGCCCCTACCAGCATGGCGAAGTCTTCGTGACCGACGACGGCTACGAAACCGACCTTGACTTGGGCCACTACGAACGCTTCGCGGGCGTACACTGCTCCAAGGCTTCGAGCTACACTTCGGGCCGCATCTACTCTTCCGTACTTTCCAAGGAACGCGCGGGCAAGTACCTCGGCGGCACGGTGCAGGTCATCCCGCACATCACTAACGAAATCAAGGACGCCTTCCGTTCTGCAGCCGAAAGCGGCGCCGACATCGTGCTCTGTGAAATCGGCGGTGTGGCAGGCGACATCGAATCTCTCCCCTTCCTCGAAGCTGCAAGGCAGTTCCGTTTTGAAGTCGGCGTGGAAAACACCTGTTTCATCCACCTGGTCTTGGTGCCTTACCTCAAGGCCGCTGGCGAACTCAAGACAAAGCCCTCGCAGCACTCGGTGGCAGAACTCCGCAACATCGGTATCTTCCCGGACATTCTGGTGTGCCGCACCGAAATGACGATTCCGCAGGATCACCTCGACAAGCTTGCGCTCTTCTGCAACGTGAAGCCCGAATGCGTGATTGAAGAAAAGGACGTGACGGATTCCGTCTATGCGGTACCGCGCGAACTTTCCAAGCAGGAACTCGACCTCCGCGTGCTTGAACAGCTCCACTTGAGTGTTCATCCGATCGTCCACTCCGAATGGGACAAGCTCGTCAAGAAGGCTACCCAACCCAAGTTCGAATGCACCATCGCGCTTGTGGGCAAGTACATCGCCATCCGCGACGCCTACAAGTCCGTGCACGAAGCTCTGCAGCACGCCGGCATGGAACACAACGCCAAGGTGAAGGTAGAATGCATCGAGGCCGAAGAACTCGAGAAGAACCCGAACATGATCAAGAATGCCGACGGCATCCTGATTCCGGGCGGTTTCGGCAGCCGCGGCGTGAACGGCAAGTGCGTCGCCATCAAGTATGCCCGCGAACACAAGGTCCCGCTACTCGGCATCTGCCTCGGCATGCAGTGCTGCGTGATTGAATTCGCCCGCGACGTGCTCGGCTGGAAAGACGCCAACTCTACGGAATTCGACGAGAATACCGCCCACCCGGTCATCGACCTGATGGACGAACAGAAGAACGTCACCGAGAAGGGCGGCACCATGCGCCTGGGCGCTTACCCGTGCAAGCTCATGAAGGATTCCAACGCCGCAAAACTCTACAAGAGCGAAAAGATCAGCGAGCGTCACCGTCACCGCTACGAGTTCAACTACAACAGCGAATTCCGCAAGGAACTCGAAAAGGCCGGCCTCAAGATTGCCGGTACTTCTCCCGATGGAAAGCTCGTGGAAATGGTGGAAATCAAGAACCACCCGTACTTTGAAGCTTGCCAGTTCCACCCGGAATTCAAGAGCAGGCCCACCGCGCCGCACCCGCTGTTCAGCGGCCTCGTCAAGGCTGCACTTGATCAGAAAAAGAAAGGTTCTGCGCCGGCCAAAGCCACTCAAGCAAAAAAGAAATAACAGAAAAACAACCAAACAGAAAAAGTCCTGGCTCTCCCGCCGGGACTTTTTAAATATGCAGAAAAAACTTAATCGAACACTTTCTTTTTGCGCTGGTCACGGCCAATCAGCACGAGGCTCACGACCACGCCGGCGAGGAGAGCAACCGAAGTCACGATCCATGCAGTAGAATGCCCGCAAGTCACCTGGAAGAACAGCACCGAAAGGCTCCAGCCGATGATTGTCTGGAACACCATCATGAGCGTTCCGTAAAAACGCCCGAGTTCGCGGAAGGCAGTCCCCATGGCGGCAAGGCACGGCACATAAAGCAATATGAACAGCAGGTAGGCCAGCACCTGGAAGTTTCCAAGGTTGAAATGAGCCTGCATCGTCTTGTATGCGCCTTCGTTTCCAGCACCTTCGCTTTCTTTAATCGCCTTTTTGACACCCAACGGATTCGCGATGGACGTAAAGACTTCCACCAAGTTCGCCGGGACACTCACAAGGGCTTCCTTCACCGTCGATTTGAGGCTAAATGACGACTCAGGTCCCTGAGCCTGCCGAAGGGCCTCGTTCTCGGCTGGAGCTGCGTCGACCTCCCCCTCGCCGCCCGTGCCCTCAATGGCGTACAGCGAATTAAGCGTACCGACAATTGCCTCCTTTGCAAATAGCCCCGTAAAGAGCGCCACCGAAGCAGGCCAGTTATCACGTTCGACACCGAAGGGTTCGAACACCGGCGTAATCACCGTACCCACGGCACTCAACACCGACTTTTCGTTGTTGTCGTTACCGAAGCTCCCGTCAATGCCGACGGAGCCCATAAAGCCAAGCACAGTCACCATGATGAGCACGACCTTGCCCGCACGGAAAACGAATTCCTTGAGGCGGAGCCATGCGTGACGGAAAAGATTGCGCACTTTGGGCAAATGGTAAGGTGGCAGCTCCATGATGAATGTCGATTCCTTGCCCATGAAAATCGTATGGCGCAAGAGCAGGCCGTAAATCAACGCAATCACGATACCTGTCAGATAAATCCCGAACACAAGCGTCCCTGCACTTTCGCCGAAAAACGCCGCGCCAAACAGCGCATACACCGGAAGGCGTGCGCCACAGCTCATGAACGGGACCAAGAACAAGGTCAAAAAGCGTTCGCGTTTGTTTTCGAGCGTGCGCGTGCCCATGAGCGCCGGCACCGAGCAGCCAAAGCCCACAATCATCGGCACAAAGGCCTTACCTGGGAGCCCAAGAAATCGCATAAAGCGATCCGCCACAAACGCTGCACGCGACATGTAGCCGGAATCTTCGAGGAACGAAAGGCAAAGGAACATGAAGAAGATGACCGGAATGAACGTCGACACCGTCTGGATACCCGTACCGATGCCGTTCGCCAACAGCGCCACGACAACGCCCGGCGCGCCAATCTTCGTCAGAAGTTCCGTCATGCCGTCCACGAAAATTCCGCCGAACAGAATGTCGAAGAAATCGATGAACGCGCTGCCGACCTTCACCGCAAACCAGAACACCAGATACATGGCGATAAGGAATAGCGGTATTCCCAAGATACGGTTCAGGAAGAGCTTGTCGAGTTTGTCGGTTCGCGTGCGCTTGTTGGTGTTGTCGCGAATCACCGCCTTTGCGATGTCGCGGGCGTAGGAGTAGCGGGAATCGGCTAACGCAAATTCCACCTCTTCGCCCAAGTCTTCCTCAATCTTGTCGTGTGGAATTTCGACACCGAGTTCGTCGGCAAGTTCCAGCACTCGACCGCTATGTTCCAGGTACTGCACCGCCGTCCAGCGCGGGCTTGCGCCGAGCTTGTCGGCCACGGGCTTGAGCGGCACCGAGATCTCTTCAATCAGCTTTTCAAGGACTTCGGAATGCTTGACCGCCTTCGGGAGCGGCAATTCGCGGCTATTGTGCAGCAACTTATGCAAGTCGTTCACGAAGCCTTCGCAACTCTTGGGCGACACCGCCGTGAGGCCAATCGCCGTCACGCCGAGGATTTCTTCGAGCTTATGCAGGTCCACATGGATACCGCGACTCGCCGCAATGTCCATCATGTTCACCGCCAAGACCATCGGCACGCCCTTTTCCATCAGCTGGCTCGTGAGGAACAAGTTGCGTTCCAGATTCGTCGCATCCAAAATGTTCACGACTAGGTCCGCCTCGCCCTTGAGCAGGTAATCGAGAGCGGCGCGTTCATCTTCGGAGTTCGCGAAAAGCGCATAGATGCCTGGCAAGTCCACCACGCGAATCGTGTGGTTGTCGAGTTTGAACTGGCCTTCTTTCTTTTCAACAGTTACGCCCGGCCAGTTGCCCACAATCTGGTTCGAGCCGGTGAGCGAGTTGAACAACGCAGTCTTACCGCAGTTCGGGTTGCCCGCAATCGCAATCGTGAAAATCTCTTTCTCGATTGGCATCAGACTCTCCTCAGCTTAAGCACATTGGCTTCTTGTTTGCGGAGCGAAAGCCTATACGAAAGCACGCTGACCTCAACCGGGTCGCCGAGCGGGGCCACCTGCAAAACCTGCAACACCACACCACGCACAAGCCCCATCGACAAAAGTTTGGACTTGTACTGAGAATCACCCGTGTTGTATCCAATAATTTCGGCCTTGTCGCCTTTTTTAAGTTCCGAAAACTTCGGTTCGATATTCATACACCAACGATTTATTTTTTCGTAGATTTAGCGGTCTTCGACTTTTTCGCAGACGTTCCCACTTCTGCAGGATTCACAAATTCTTCGATTTTTTCAAGCGTCTCCGCCGAAAGAATGTGCTCCATGCAGCAGGCGTCCTTGTCGGCAATCGCCTCGGACACACCGAGCTTGATCAGGAACCCCTTCAACAGAATATGACGGTTCAGAATCTGAGATGCGACGAGCGCACCTTCCGAAGTGAGTTCGACACCACTGTAAGGCTCCTGCGTCACAAGGCCCAGTTTCTTGAGTTCAATCACCGCCTTGGCAACCGACGGCATCTTGACCTTGAGCGCAGCCGCAATGTCGCGGACACGGGCAATCCCGTTCGCAAGGCGCAGCATGTGCACCATTTCCAAGTAGTCTTCGAGGCTCTGGCTTAACTTTACTTGTTCCATAGGACGGCTCCGATTAGTCGAAAAACACACCTTGTTTATTAGTCATAGCTAAATTTAGAAAGCCTTGGCTAATTAGTAAAGGCTAAACCTTGAAAAGAACACCAAAAAAGCCACCCCACTTTCGCAGGATGGCCTTCTGTCTGAGGTTGGAGTGAGTTAGTCTGCAATCGGGACGATATAATAAGCCGTTCCGGTGGTCACGCCCATTTCCTTGGAGACCTTGCCGCTAGCGATGTCGTAGCGGTAGATAGCGCCGCCCTTCTTGTCGGCATGGCCCAGGAGCACGCTCTTGCCGTCGGCATCCAGGTGAATAGACGGGGCAAACCACGGGATGGTCGGAGAAAGGTCCACTTTTTCGACAGTCTTCTTGTAAACATCGACAACCACAAACTGCCATTCATAATTGTTGAAGTTGCTCGGGTCGGCAAAGCTGCCGAAGAATCCCATGAACTTGCCGTTACCCATGTAGGTGCCGCCCACCATCAGGTTGTTTTCATTCGTTTTCTTGCCATCGTATTCAGCATCGTGCATGCGGAAAACCCAGTCCTTGTCAAAGTCGGTTTTACCCTTCTTGATTCGGATCCAGCCTTCCTTGTAGCCTTCAACGTAGCAGTAAGAGGCATTGGAATAGAAGTAGATATCGCCCTTTTCATCGACAAAGGACATGGTGTTGTTCATGTCGTCCATGCCGCCAACGGCTGCGACCTTGTCACTAAAAATGGCCTTTTCGACCTTGTCTGTTTTCACATCGATAACCACCACGGAGGCGCGCGGGCCCGCGATGAAATTGTTGAAGTCGACGAACTGGCTCAAGGTCAGGAACATCTTGCCGTCACGGATTACGGCGGAGCCCGGAACCGATGTCAAGGCACCGCTTTCTTCATCAATGTACTCGGAAAGATCGATGGTTGCCGTGGTCTTGAGCGTCGTGGGGTCAAGGGCGGTAATGGCGTCGCCCATGGACTGTTCCACGTACATCTTGTTTTCGTCAACGAACTTCATCATGATGGCGCGGGTGCCCTGGAACTTGGCCGTGGCAGAGGCCTTCTCGGGCATATTGCCGTCTTTGTCCAACTCATAGCGAGAAAGGGTGCTGTTCATGGCGTCGTCAGTAGCGAGCACGTAAACGGAGCCGTTGAAGTAAGCGACGCCACCTGCGTTCGGGGCTTCGATAAAGTCTTCGACAACCTTGGACTGATCATCGGAAAGAGAGGCTGTTCCGACAAATTGAGAGGCGTCCATCATAAAGGAGAGCAGGTACTTGTCCCCCGAAGAAGAGCCGTTGTCGCCAGCGGAACTGGAACTGGAGTCATCGCCACAGGCTGCGAGCATTCCGGCCAAGGTTAAAGTAACTAGAGATTGCTTCGCTACGCTCGCAATGACATTGCGTGATATTGTATTTTTGAAGAGGTTCATTTGTTTTTCCTTTTGTTTATAGTGTAAACTTGATTTTGGTAGCAAAGGCACGACCGGGTTTGGATTCGCCATACTTGTCGTAAACGAGTTTATCCATAAAGTTGCGCACTTCGAAATTCCACGAGAGCTTATTTGCAAGAATCGAATATTCTACACCTAAATCTTGCGAGAAGGAACTTGGAATAGTTCGGTCCTGTTTTTTGGATACTTTCCAGGAGTAGTAATATTCATCGGTGTAGTTTGCAAGCCAATAAAGTTTGAAGAAGTCATCGCGGAAAAGCAAGTCGCCAATATGGAATTCTGCACCGAAGTTCATATAGAATGTGGGAATATTCGGTACCGTCAGTCCCTCTGCAATCCCATAAGCCAAGTCCGCCTCGCGGCTTTCAGCATCTTGCTTGGTGAGATTGTAAGAAAGCGAAATGTATTCGTTCACATCGATTGCGGCATCGATTTCAAAGCCAGTTGTCTTTGTTCCCACACTATTATAATACGGGCGCGGAACGGCGGCATAATTATTCCAATAAATACGGTCGTCCATAAGCATGTAGAACCAGTTGAATTCCAAATGCAGTTTCAAGAGCAATGGAATCTGTCGCAAGTCAAGTTCAGTACCCGCTGTAAAGTTATCGGATTTTTCAGGTTTCAGGTTCGGAGCGCACTGTACGTACATTCCGTCGCCAAAGATTTCTTCGCGAGTCGGGAACCGCAAGCTGTGCTGATAACCGCCCTTGACAGCAAACTGTTCGACAACCGACAAATCGTCAATCATTTTAATGCGCAAATTTTCACTGTAACCGAAATCCTTGTTTTCGGCATAGTCATCTGTCAGCTGCTGTATACGTTTTTCGCCGTCGTCGTCAGCCTTGATGGAGTAGTAATATCCCTTGACACCCGCCACATTCTGGATTCGTTCATTCCAGAAGTTGTTTTCGAGAGAAAGCCCCGTTACAACGGAATGGCTGTGCCCGGGGAATCCAGCGCTATTGAGCGTCTGGCCTTTAGCGGCGCGCTTGTCTTCCGGATCTTGCGATTCGTAGCGGTAAAGGCCGCTCCAGGTGAGAATGTGATTTTGCGTGAACGTGTAGTCAAAATTCCAGGGAGCTACAATCGTCTGGTTTTCGCGTTCGATATGCGACGCCCCACCCATAGAAATTTCGCCAAAAGCGGTATTCGCTTCGCGAACATTCTCTTTGTCCCAGCCGTAGTAATAAGTATGGCTCGTATCGATGACAGCCTCTTTACCGAAGGCGTAGCTGAACGAAAGCGCGGCCGAAAGCCCCTTGACAAACAAATTCGCCTTTTCGAGAGAAAGGTTCACGCCGTACGATTGCGCGTTGGCGTTCGCCTCTTCGATGCGGTGGGAATTCGACTGAATTTCTTTATCCATTACGTTGTAAATTACGCCAAGGGTCATGCGGTCAAAAAAGAACCTTTCGAACGAGACATACGGCAGCACATTGTAACTGTAATAGCGATCATGATCACGCGTTACGGTCGTATCCATGTAGGGCGTGGTGAATTCGTAATCATTGTCGGAGTAATTGAAGTAGGCCGAAATACCCGTGGCTACGGAACGGTTCTTGAGCGAATCGACCACCCATACATACTTTGCGTCGAGCGAGGCCTTATGCGTGTTGAAACTCCCGAAGCTGTAAGAGCCCGTAATGGAACTCTTGGGCAAGTCATGCGTCACGATATTGATGACGCCGCCCATGCCGTCTGTCGCGAAACGCTCAGGCACATAACTCTTGTAAATCTCAATGCGGTCGATTTTATCAATCGGAATATCGTTGACAGAGAAATTCCCGTTGCCGTTATCGACAGGCACACCATCGACAAGTACCTTCACGTTCTTGCCTTCCATGCCACGGATGTTGATCTTGCTTTCGCTGCCCATGCCGCCCGACTGGCGGATTTTCACGCCAGAAGAACGATTTGTGGCGTCTGCGATTGTGGCGCTGGATCCCTGCAGTTCCGTAGCGTCCATCACCTTGACCGATTCGGCCTTCGTTTTCTTGTCAACAGGAGCCGCTTCGTTGATTCCTTCACCTTCAACGCCCATTTCATCAAGAACGGTTACGTCCGCATTCTTCGTCGGTGAATTTTTCACCGGAGCGCTTTCGTCAGCAGTAGGTTCCTCGGCAAAAACATCATCAAAATTTGTAATCTCTTCGTCGGAATTAACCCCTGCCGATTCCTGCGCTCGCGTTGCAACCGCCGCGATAGCAATCAAAACAAAGACAATGGTTATCAGTTTGTATATAAAAAAGCGTTTCATCGGCCCCAAATTGAGAAAATGGGGAAAAAAACATCTACTCCAAAAGGTTTAATGGAAATCCGTTTGGAGTAGAAAAAAAAGTTGATTTTTCCAAAATTTGGTTTAGCCCATTTTGGGAGGAAAATAATGAAAAAGAAATCTCTGCTCTCTTGGATTTTCCTGTTTGCCAAAAACAAGAAAAAATATTACTTCGCAAGCATTTTCTTTGCGCTTTTGCGCGTTGCTTGCGGAATTGCCCCTTACATCATTATCGCAAACATCGTGCGCGAACTGCTTTCGGGCGTGCGCGACTGGGATGTTTACCTTAAAGAATGCCTGATTATTGCGGCATTCTGGTTCGGGAATGTCCTGTTCCACAGCATTTCGACGACGCTTTCGCACGTAGCGACGTTCAACGTTCTCGGTAACATCCGCAAGGACCTTTGCGACAAGCTATCGCGTGTGCCGCTGGGTTCTGTTCTCGACATGCCCTCGGGCGCGCTCAAGAACATCCTGGTAGAACGCATCGACAGCATGGAAACGACGCTTGCGCACGTGGTTCCGGAATTTACCTCGAACCTGATTCTCCCTGTGCTCATGTTCGTCTACCTTTTCCATATCGATTGGCGCATGGGGCTTACCTCACTTGGAACGCTCCCGATCGGTATGGTCGCCATGGCCGTCATGTTTGCCGGAGCGCAAAAGTGGTTCGACAATTCTATCCAGAAAACGAAGGCGTTGAACGACACCGCGGTTGAATACATTAACGGCATCGAAGTCATCAAGGCGTTTGGCAAGTCAAAGTCTTCTTATGACAAGTTTGTAGTAGCCGCAAAAGAAGGGAGCGACTGTTTTGTCGAATGGATGCGCAATTGCATTTGGCCGCACGCCCTTGCCATTACGGTCGCTCCTGCCACGCTATTGACGGTGTTGCCGTTTGGCGGTTACTTCTATTACAACGGTTCCATTACGGCAGTGGATTTTATCACCGTCATCATCATCTCGGTAAGTATCATGATGCCGCTCCTCACCATCATGAGTTACAGCGACGACATCAGCAAGGCGGGCGTCATTTTCGGCGAAGTCGGCTCTGTGCTCGAAATGAAGGAACTTGCACGCCCCGCGACGGACAAGCGTAAACCCGCCGACAATTCCATCACGTTGAAAGACGTGCGCTTTAGCTACCATGCTTCGACTTCGCTCAGCACAGGCAAGGACAAGGTCCCTGAGCTTGCCGAAGGGCCTAGCAATGAAAAAAGCAAGGAGATTCTCCACGGCATCAACATGGTTCTCCCCGAAGGGAGCTTTACCGCATTCGTGGGCCCGAGTGGCTCGGGCAAATCGACAATCGCCCGCCTTATTGCCTCACTTTGGGACGTTGACAGCGGCGATATCGAAATCGGCGGCATAAACATCAGAGACCTTTCACTCGAAGAATACAACCGCCGTGTCGCCTACGTTTCGCAGGATAACTTCCTGTTCGACATGTCTGTCCGCGAAAACATTCGGCTCGGGCGGCCTTCGGCATCGGATGCCGAAGTCGAAGAGGTGGCGCGCCAAAGCGGCTGCTACGAATTTATCATGAGTCTCGAAAACGGGTTCGACACGGTTGTCGGCGGCTCGGGCGCCCACCTCTCCGGTGGCGAGCGCCAGCGCATCGCCATCGCCCGCGCCATGATGAAAAACGCCCCCATCGTCATTCTCGACGAAGCGACCGCCTATACCGACCCCGAAAACGAAGCCATTATCCAGAAATCCGTAGCAAAACTCGTGCAAGGCAAGACGCTCATCGTGATTGCCCACCGTCTTTCTACCGTCAAGGACGCCGACAAGCTCTACGTCATCAAGGACGGCAACATCGACAGCTGCGGCACACACCAGGAACTGCTCGAAAAGGGCGGTCTATACAAGTCCATGTGGCAAGCCCACATCAGTGCCAAGGATTCCGAGGAGGATGCATAAATGTTCGATACACTCATTAAATTCTTCAATTTCTGCAACGCGGAAAACCGCCACAAATTCTACGGCTCTATCGTTGTGGGGATTTTCAATTCCTTCTTCATGGCACTCCGCATCGGTGCCATGGCCGTCATGCTGCAGGGCGTCATTCGCCATGTGCAGGGAATCGCGCCGTTTACCATGGACACCGTCTGGCTTTCGCTTGGAATCATGGTAGCAAGCCTTATCGGAGCAACCGTCACCAAGCGCATCATGAGCATGTGGCAAACCGAGGGCGGTTACCGCACTTGCGCCTCCAAGCGCATCGAAATCGCCGAACACCTGCGTTACCTGCCCATGGGCTACTTCAACAAGAACAGCCTCGGCTACATCACCTCCGTCACCACCAACACCATGGAACAGCTTGGCGATGTGGCTACCCGCGTTGTCATGATGGTCACGCAGGGCATTCTCGACACCGTCCTCATCATCGTGATGATCGCCTTCTTCGATTGGCGAATTGCGATTGTCGCAACCATCGGCTTTGCGATTTTCCAGTTCATCAACACGCTCATGCGCATGAACGTCCGCGCCGTTTCTCACGAAAAAGTGGAATCCGACAGCAAGGTAGTCGAAAAGGTTCTCGAATACATCCAAGGAATTGCAGAAGTCAAGGCCTACAACATGACCGGCAAGCGTTCCAAGGAACTGAACGAAATCATTGACAGGAACACCAGCGCCAATATCGGCATGGAACTCAAATGCGTCCCGCTTTCGAACTTGCAGACTTTTGTCGCCAAGCTCACGGGCGTTGCCATCATGATGTTCTCGATTCATTTCTACCTGAACGGCACCATGGAACTTGCCAACTGCGCCGTCATGCTAGTGTGCTCCTTTATGCTCTTTGCGGCCCTGGAACTGGGCGGTAGCTACGCGGCACTCCTCCGTGCCGTCGACATTTCGGTCAACCGCGCAAACGATATCTTGAACAAGCCCACCATGGACATCGATGGCGAAGAAATTGCCCCCGCCAATCACGACATCAAGGCAAGCGGAGTCGATTTCGCCTATGAAAAGCGCAGAATTATCGACAACGTGACACTCCACATTCCCGAAAAAACAACTACAGCCATTGTGGGCCCGAGCGGTTCGGGAAAAACGACGCTCTGCCATTTGCTCTCTCGTTTCTGGGATGTCAACTTCGGTGTCGTGACTTTGGGAGGCCGCTGCGTGCAAGATTACAGCATGGACAGCCTCATGAAGAATTTCAGTTTCGTATTCCAGAACGTGTATCTGTTCCGCGATACGATAGAAAACAACATCAAGTTCGGGAATCCGAGCGCCACGCACGAGCAAGTCGTAGAAGCCGCCAAGAAGGCCTGCTGCCACGACTTTATTGAAAAGCTCCCCGACGGTTATAATACGGTCATCGGCGAAGGCGGCGCAAGCCTCAGCGGCGGTGAACGCCAGCGCATCTCGATTGCACGCGCCATCATGAAGGATTCCCCGGTCATCATTCTGGACGAAGCGACCGCGAACGTGGACCCCGAAAACGAGCGCGACTTGATGCTTGCTATTCAGGAACTCACCAAGGAAAAGACGGTCATCATGATTGCACACCGCCTCAAGACCGTGCGCCACGCCGACCAGATTGTCGTCTTGGACAAGGGCCGCATCGTGGAGCAAGGCAAGCACGAAGAACTCGTGAAGAACGGCGGAATCTACGCCCGATTCATTGATTCCCGCCGCGAAGCCGTCAGCTGGAAGCTGTAATGCAGATTCAACTTTCGGACCACTTCACTTACGGGAGGCTTCTTCGCTTCGTCTTTCCGTCTATCTTGACAATGTTTTTCACCACCATCTACAGCATTGTCGATGCCGCATTTGTCTCGAACTTTGTCGGAAAGACTTCTTTTGCTGCCGTAAACCTCGTCATGCCGGTCCTTATGCTTATTGCCGCTCCCGGCGTGATGATGGGGGCAGGCGGCAGCGCACTGGTCGCAAAATTCCTCGGCGAGGGCGATAACGAAAAAGCGAACAAGGCGTTTTCAACAATCGTGTATGCGACAATCGCTTACGGAATTACCGCAAGTATCACGGCATCCTATTTTATGGAAGGATTAGCCGCATTTCTGGGTGCCGACGGCGAGTTCCTTTCGCAGGCGACCCGTTACGGGCGCATTGCTGCCCTTGGCGGAATCGCCTTCGTGTTGCAGCATCTCTTTTACTGTTTCATGATTGTAGCAGAAAAGCCTAAGCTGGGTTTTGCGCTTACTGTTTTAGCGGGCATCACAAACATTGTTCTGGATCTGTTGTTCATTGTCGTTTTGGAATGGGGCATTTCCGGAGCGGCCTTGGCGACCGTTATCGGTCAGTCCGTCGGAGGATTCACCCCATTCGTATTTTTCCTATTGCGAAACAAGACTCCTCTCCGAATCGTAAAACCCGTTTTCGATGGCCGCACGTTGTCAAAAGCCATGTCGAACGGAGTTTCCGAGCTAGTCACAAACATCGCCATGTCCATCGTAAGCATGCTCTACAATTTCCAGCTCATCAGAATTGCCGGAGATACGGGCGTTGCCGCATACGGGGCTATCATGTATGTAAGCTACATTTTTTCGACATTCTTTACGGGCTATTCGTTTGGACGTGCTCCCATCATAAGCTACCATTACGGAGCCCGCAACACAAGCGAACTCAAAAATCTATTCCGTATGGATTGCGTGATTGTTGCGGTTGCGGGTATCGTGCTCACGGCCTCGTCAGAAGCGTTGGCATTACCTTTGGCAAAAATTTTTGGCGGCTACGATCCAAATTTATTCGAAATGATTCGCCACGGCATCGTCATCTATTCATTCGCCTACTTGCTGATGGGCGCGAACTACGCAGGTTCCTCTTTCTTTACGGCCCTGAACAACGGCCTGGTTTCGGCTCTCATATCGTTCTTGCGGACATTCGTTTTCGAAATCATCGCCGTGCTTGCGCTCCCCATTTTCTTCGGGCTTGACGGCATCTGGAGTGCGTGCGCTGTCGCCGAAATCGCCTCGTTTGCGGTTACTGCAATCTGCGTCGTGGCCTTCCGTAAAAAATATGGCTACTGTTGATTTAATATTCATGCAAAATTCTACATTTAAATCATGGACAAGAATGTCATTGCGATTGGTTACGCGATAGCGGCGGCCGCATTTTATGCACTGAATGTTCCCTGCTCCAAAATGCTGCTGGCCCACATTTCGCCCGTATTCATGGCTGGGCTACTCTATATTGGAGCGGGGCTCGGCATTGGCTTCCTCTACCTGTTCCATGTTAGGCGCGAGTCCCAATCGGAACGGCTCTGCAAAAAAGATTTTCCCTACACGCTTGGCATGGTCCTGCTCGACATTGTCGCCCCCATACTGCTCATGTTCGGCGTCAAGTACGGAACATCCAGTAATGCATCGCTGCTCGGGAACTTCGAAATCGTCGCGACAACGTTGATTGCGCTATTCATCTTTAGAGAAAAGGTGTCTACGCGTTTGTGGATTGCGATTTTATTCATAACGACATCCAGTTTCATCCTCTCGTTCGAAAATGCCGACGGATTCAACTTTTCGATCGGCTCCATCTTCGTTCTCGGAGCGACCATCTGCTGGGGGCTAGAAAACAACTGCACCCGCAAAATTTCGGACAAAAGCACATACCAGATTGTGACCATAAAAGGCCTCTGTTCCGGAATCGGTTCCATCGTCGTTTCGATTACCACAGGCGAAATGCATTTTGCCGTAAAATACATCCCGCTCGCCCTGCTGCTCGGCTTTGTGGCTTACGGCCTAAGCATTTTCACCTACATCCGCGCGCAAAAATACCTGGGAGCCGCAAAGACCAGCGCCTTTTACGCATTCGCGCCCTTTATCGGCGTCCTGTTTTCTGTCGTGCTCCTGAACGAAAAAATCACGCTACAGAACACCATAGCATTCCTAGTCATGATTATCGGAACGATATTCGTCGTTTACGATACACTTGACCGTTCGCACTTTATGTAAATTATGAAAAAAGGTAAAATAAATATGCAGAAACATAAAATACTATTCGCCTGCGCCATGCTGTTCCTTGCCGCTTGTGGCGACGAATCTTCTAGCGCAAGCAACGAAGATACAGAAAAGGTCTTCAATTCGAGCTCTTCAGATTCCGACGATGAAATATCGTCAAGCAGCCTTAAGGAATCGTGTCCCAACAAGATTCTCTCGTCTTCTAGCGGAGCTCAAATAGATCCGACGACACTTTTCGAGACACGCGTCCCGCAAAAAGCCGTCCATTTATGTACATCGCAAGACGGTCTTAGCACTGAACATTATTATGATCAACATGACTGGATTTGTTCTTTCCTCTACGCCGACAAAAGCGGCTTTGTCTATGTGCAGGGTTCTCCTACAGATTGCGAAGGTATTTGGTGGCCAAACCCGGTCATTACAGCGGATACTGCTATCTTATACGTCAACAAAAAGTACATCCCTTTAACCGACTTGACATACGAATGGGGCGGGAATCATCATAGCGACCGATTCCGCTTTACATACGACGGAAAGGTCTACGAATATCACCATTCTTCCATTGGAGCTGCATATCGCCCCTGTCAAGAAATGGACTGCATGCGGGTTTATAAGTCGGATGGCGAGACACTTATCGAAGATGGATGTGGCACAGATGAAGAAGACGTCTGCAAGATAAGGACATTGCCCGTCGTTTGCCGCTTTGCCGATGAAAATGGTGAATTTGGTGACTTCACCGACACATTTAAACCATGTGGCGGTGACAACCGAGAATTTTAATTTTTAATGCACTCCACATAGACCAAATCTATTCGGCCTTCGATAACGCGGTCCATCTTGATGGACCAGCCGTTAGATTCCAAGAAGGCCTTAAATTCATTCGCAGTCCATTCGTGCGCAAAGCGGATGCCTATAAGGTTCAGTATTTTTTTCCACAAGTTTTTCATGCCACTTACATTTAATAAGTAATTCGGGGCAATCAGCAATCCATCATCCTTTAAAACACGGCGGATTTCCGCCAGCGCCTTTTCTGGATTCGGGATAATATGAAGCGCATTTGCGATGACTACGACATCGAAAGAATTGTCCTCGAACCGTAACGAAGTCGCATCAGCCACCTCAAAGCTCAAATTTTCGGGATTCTTCGCCTTGAGTGCCGTTTCGATCATCTTAGGGGCCAAATCAGTCGCCACTACAGACTTTGCAGCAGGCGCAATATGCCGGGCAATCATTCCAGGGCCGGTCGCAAGTTCAAGCACTACCTTCCCCTTGGCAACTTCACCGATACGCTCGTACAGATAACTGTAGATATTCTTCTGCACGCGCATGGAAAATTCGTAAACAGGCGCGAAAAAGTTCCAAATATTCTTACTCATAGCAACCTCTACTGAGGCGCAATATAGTAATACGCAACTACAACATTTTTGCGTGCTACGGCATTATCAAGGAATTCGAACATTGTGCGGTAAGCGTAATCGCGAACATCCTTACGAGAAAGGAATAAATCGTGCATTCCGTCTTCAACAGTCACCGTTCTGACATCGGGTCCTAACTTGGGAGCCCATTTTTCAAGAAGATTCACATCCAACATGCAGTCACAACGCATGTAGTCATCATCCCACTTGACTTTATCAATAGTGCAGCCGCTACGCATCATAAGGACGGGTGCCTTTATCTGCATTCCCGCATGGATCCACTTGATTCCCCTTTCTGTTGCACGGAGGTAACCGAAGTACTGCTGCGGCCATTCGTCGCTCTTTAATTCCGTATTGAATTCCCATTCACCTTTTTCTGTTTTCAAAAGAGACATATTGTACTTGGGAGATTCCTGTTTCGGTGCAGGCATATCGGGCATCAGGAGCGCAATATCCGAAAAAACTGGATAAGCTATATTGCGGACGAACCAGCTGTTTTTATAATCAAGGAAGGGACTATTCAAAACGAGCGCCGCAAAATCCTCGCTATTGCGCTCGTTCAGGTAATTCGGCATAATTAAGCCACCCTGGGAATGTCCGATAATAACAAATGGCAGCGTATTCGTCGATCCTGAATTATCTGCAGCAATTTTTTTGCTAAGCGCCACGGCAGCATCTAATTCGGCATAATATTCCTTGACGCTTCGCATATCGGAACGCGGGTCACCTTCGCGATACGAGCGACCATTATAATGTAAGTCAATCGCAAAGAACGCAAATCCCGCCGAATCCGATTTTTCAGCAAGCTCTTCTTGGAAGAAATAATCGTTATATCCATGCACGTACAGGATAATTCCACGTGGGCTGACAGCCTGATTTATTGAACGCGGAGAACTCCCGAAGGGGTATTCAATCAACGTCGAACGGAATACCTTGTCGTAAGGATTTACCTCTATCGGATAAATCTGATAAGGTGCGCCAAGTTCTGGGTCCACCGCCATCTGTGGCAAAGTTTTGTCAATGATTACTTGCAGCGTGGCCGCCGA
This sequence comes from uncultured Fibrobacter sp., assembly GCF_947305105.1. Taxonomy (NCBI): domain Bacteria; kingdom Pseudomonadati; phylum Fibrobacterota; class Fibrobacteria; order Fibrobacterales; family Fibrobacteraceae; genus Fibrobacter; species uncultured Fibrobacter sp. The sequence continues at coordinate 60,681 of NZ_CAMZCS010000006.1, forward strand.
AAGCGGTTTGCTGTACGCCTCATCGCGTTTCTTTTCTTTGCATGCAGCAAGGCAAGCAGTGGCTGAAGTGGCAGAAATTAATACGGCCAAAGCCGTGGCAGCGATTATTTTTAATTTGTTCATGCCAGAACAATAATAAAGCAGGCAAATTCGTTCTACTCCAAATAGGCCAAACGAAATCCGTTACGCATTCACCATCGTATCAATTAATTTTTCCCGATTGCCTTGCAACGTATACTGTTCAGCGATTTTTCCGTGTTCCAAGCGAATGATATTGCTACAGCAATTCAAGATGAATTCGGGATCATGTGTAATCACAAGAAGCGTTTTTCCGCTGGCAGCAAGTTTCTGGAGAGGTGCCGACACGGCTAGCATTTGCCTGTAGTCAAGACCGCTAGTGGGTTCATCGAACACGACAATATCGCGACCGCTAGAAACGCCACTGCCAATAGCGACACGCTGTTTTTGCCCACCCGAAAGAGCCATCGGATGTTCGTACGCATACTGTTCCAGGTTCAATCCAGCTAGAATTTCGAGAGCCGCTTTTTCATTTGGCGGGTCCATGCCCAGCAGGACTTCTTCGAGAACACTTTCGGTAAAAAGCTGGTGATTCACATCCTGCATAATCAAGTATGCGCCGTACTTGCGGACCTTGCGTTTTTGCCGCCATGCTCCACACAAACCGCACAGCACCTGCGCAAGTGTCGACTTCCCTGCCCCGTTATGGCCGATAAGGGCTGTAATTTGCCCCCGAGGGAGCGTAAGCGTCGGGATATCCAAAATGGGGAACTTGCGATTGTAGGCAAAATGCAAATCATAGAAGACGAGCAATTCTGAGGGAGATTGCTTCGCTGGATCCTTCGAACCTTCCGGCCCTTCGGCAAGCTCAGGGGCCTTATTCTTAAGTTGTTTCAAGTTCATGCAGCGCAATCCGAGGCTTGCCGCATATTCCGGGCCTTTCGCTTCGAGTTCCGCAGGAGTCCATTCGTGCGCAATACAGCCATCTTTTACATAGCAAATCCGATCTGCGATTTCGCGCAGGTAATGGATGCGGTGCTCTACGACAACTACGGTCTTTCCAGCTTTTTTCCAGCGGGCCACAATTTCAGCCAAATCCGCAACGCTTTTGAGGTCAAGATTTGCCGAGGGTTCGTCAAGTACGAAAATTTCGGGATCGGTCGCAGAGACCGAGGCGCAGGCGATTTTTTGCTTTTCTCCGCCAGAAAGGTGGAAGATATTTCGGCCCGCCAAATGTTCTATGTGGAATTCCTTCACGACGCGATTCACGCGTTCCCGGATATCTTCCGGATCCATTCCCAAGTTTTCGCAGCCAAAGGCGATTTCACTGTCGGTATCGATGTTGAAAAACTGCGAACGCGGATTTTGGAAAACGGAACCCACATATCGTGAAATTTCGGCGAGTGTCATATCGGCGGTATTCTTGTCGCCGAGCAATACGTCGCCCGCCATCGTTCCCGATTGATAAAGCGGAATAAGCCCGTTAATCAGCTTAGAAATTGTCGTCTTTCCGCAACCCGACTCCCCCGCCAATATCACACACTCCCCCGAACGGATTTCAAGGTTCAAATCCTTGATGACTGCATCGTACAAGGAATCAGTGTAGGAGAAGGAAACGTTTTTTAAGGAGATGTTCATTTTATGAGAAAAGAGCACTTATAATGTCTATAATGGATTGTTTCGCTCTGCTCGCAATGACAAAGCAGGTCGCAACAAAAATGCAATACACGAAGACAATCAAATCCTGCACATGGAAACCAATCGTCGCGACACAGGTGCGCTTTGTTTCGGGCGAAAGGCCGCGGGTCACCGCCGCAATCGAAAGTTCATCGGCGATTTTTGTAAGCGAGACAAGCAACGGAACCAAACGATATTCCAGAATCGAGAACGGGTTCGTTAGCGTACGCAAACTGAACAGCCGGATTCCACGCATCTGCATGGCATGCCCGATATCGCGAGCCTCGTCAAACAATGTCGGGAAAAAGCGAATCATCACCGTAAGGGGTATCGTCAATTTATTCGGCACATGCATCCGGGCCATTGCCACCAAGAACTCGTTTACCTTGGTCGTCTGCATGACATAGTAAAGCACAATGCCGATGGGCATCATGCGCGAAACAATCATCATCGTCGAAACACCCAAAGTGCCCACCCTCCCGACATCCATCGTCTTCAGGTGTTCAAATCCAAGTGCCGCCGTCAAATATACCGAAAAGAAAATAAGAACGAATCTCCACTTTCTTTCGAACAAAAGTAAAACCGCCGGAACGGCAAACATCAACGAACTATAAGCAATTGGAGCCGAAAGGATTACGCTATTCGCCACCACGGCTAAAAATAATTTTGTCCGCGGATCTAACGTAAACATAAATTCAGCCCTAGATTGCTTCGTCACTTCGTTCCTCGCAATGACAATTCTATGCAAGTCCGATGCGTTCAAAATGCTTTTTCATTACGCGGCGAGCCACAAGCCCACCCACGATTGCACCCAAAATGCCAAAGGCATAAATCGCAACCAGAGGCCATGGGCTTTGAGAAAGTTCCGCCAATTTTGCCACATAACCCGCATCGCACATAGTGCGCGTATATTCCAGGTATTCTTCGGTTGATGTCCAAAGAGGAAGCATCATCGAAGAAGACATGAAGCTCATCACGATATTTGCAGAGAACAGTCCCGCAAAAGATTTACCTATAAACTTGATGCATGAACCTGCAAGCAAACCGACAAGCAAGCTAATGGCAAGCATCAAAATGCCCTGTCCCATAACAAACATGGCCGTGCCGAAAAATCCGCAGAATATAAGACCGCAAAGAATAGAGCGTTCCACCTTCGAAAAGAACAGGAACAACGGAATACTTGTTACAAGAGCTATGCTACCTGTCGAAAAGACAATCAGCGCTGGAATGTAACCAATGCTCGAAGACAAGAACGAAAGTACAATGTATAGAGCAGCAAAAATGCCCACGTTCACCAGGTCGCGGACCAACGTATTCGAAGATTTCTTTCCCGTCGTTCTGATATTACTCATAAAAAACTCCAATTAAATTTACAGGGTTACAGAGCGTAACAAATAGAGTTTTTAAAGCAAATTTTTTCTACTCCAATTAGACAGAAAAAAGGACCGCAGCTTTCGCCACAGTCCCCTTCTGAGCACTTTATGAGATGATTAGAAACTAAACACAGATTCAACACCGAACTTGAGACCTGCATCATCGCCAGCGTCATCCCCAACCGGGATATCCACCATGGCAAAGCCAGTAACTTCAAGCCCTTCCACCGGAGTGAAGTACGCACGGACACCGACATCGAACGTCGAAACATCGTCATTCTTGTCAACAGTATTCGTGTGGTATTCCAGCGGGATTCCCAAGGCAAGCGCATCCATGACACTTACACCCGGTTCTGCGTAGGCAAAGAAGTATTCCGGAATTTCTTCGCCATGATCAGTCGGTTCGTCTTCGTCAAAGTAAGCGTAGAAGGCAGTGCCCTTCACGTTCACCTTGCCTATTTCGAGCGAGGGTTCAGCCAAGAAAGCGTGCGCCGCCTTCGGAGAATCTTCACCGAGGTAATCCGAATGCAGGCCATAGACGGCATGCAGGCCGAAAGCACCGAACTTCAGATTCGCATCGAGACCGGCGTGCAGCTCATTGTGTTTCGCTTCCTGATAGGACTTGTAGTCCACATAGGGGCGCAGCACATGTTCGCCGAGACCGAGTTCGTAAGCAAGGTGGGCATCGTAAGCAACGCCTACACATTCCTCTTCATCTTCTTCTCCGGTGCAAACCTGGTTGTCGTTATCACCACGACCAAAGCCGAGGCCGACAATCAAGCCATTGTAATCGACTTCAAAACCGCGGATATCGTGTTCTGTCATACCGGCAGCATTGTCAGCCGGATCATCATAACCGTAATAGTTCAGGAACGCGCCTTCCGAGAAGGTCAAGTCTCCGAACTTCACCGCAGCATTTTCGCCATGCGTGTACTGGATAAATGCTCCATTGTAAATGGCAGTGGGGTCAGTCGTCTCGCCATCGGCTTCAAGCTGCACCGATGCAGACCACTTTTCATTAAACTGGACATCTACATTAAAGTCAAAGGTCGATGCGTAACTATGGCTCTGTTTATCGTCGTTCAACACATCACCTGTATAGGCATCAAATTCTACTTCGCCAGAGAATTTGACTTCGGGGCCCTTAGATTCCGCAGCAGCAGATTCCTGAGCAAGCGCGGGCATTGCGAGGATTGCAGCGGCAGCAAGGCCGAACAAAAGATTAGACGACAAACGGTTTTTCATGATTTACTCCTTTGACGGATTTCTGTTTTTTGTCGTTTTTGTAACACTCCGTCTACTTTTTTACAGTTCATGTTACAAAAACGGTTGGCATTCACTTTTTCACTCATGATGATGCAAAATGCATGCCAATTTTTGTTCATTACATTTATTAGTCTAGTCTAACTTAAACTTTTTAATTAAGGGCTGGCAGGTTTCGGGCCTACCAGCCCTTAATGATTCTTGATTCTAAGAATGATTAATCTTCGAAGCGTTTTTCCTTGTTAGCCTTCATACCGAAGAGCTTGAGGAATATTCCCGTACCCACAAGAGCCACGATAGCAGCGACAATCCACTTGGTATCGCCTCCAACCGGCACCTGATAGAGAAGAACAGCCACAGCCCAGGCAAGAATTGTCTGCACGGTAGCCATGAGAACAGCGAGGCCGAGGCCGATTTCGCGGGCGACGACACCCATTGCGGCAAGGCAAGGCACATAGAGCAAGATGAAGATGAGGAATGCAAACACCTGCCAGTTGAATCCGTCCACAGGGTTCCCGTTCTTATCCGGGTTGTGGAAGTAAGAGCGGAGGTTGGCGTAGATGTCGGCGGTTTCGGAAAGGTCGCCTTCTTCGAGAGCGCCCATTTCGTCTTCGGAGAGTTCGAGGCCTGCGGCAGCGAGCTTTGCGAACACGGCTTCGCGGGTCTTCTCGTCCTCTTCTTCTTCGCCGAAGGTTTCGATGGCTGCATATTCTTCGCAGGTCAGCACCTTGGCGTCGGTAATCTTGTCAAGAGTTTCCTTCTTGAGTTCGGCGGCTTCCTGGCCTTCCAATTCGCCGGTGGTTCCGAGCGGGTCGGTGAGCGAGCCAAAGACTTCGGCGAGGTTAGCGGGAATCGAACCGAGGGCTTCGAGCACGGCCCCCTTGATGTCGGGAGCGCCGCCTTCTTCCTCTTCTTCGGCGGGGCATTCGTCGATGCCTACGATAAGCGGCTTTTCTTCTGGAACGGTCACTTCGGCAGGCTCAGTGACCTTGTTCGTGTCAGTAGCAGCAGAGTCAGGAGCAGCAACAGCAGAATCTGTGGTAGCGGCAACTTCACTGGATCCTTCGCTAGCTTCGGGGCGTTGCGGGGTGTCCCCGCTAGAAGGGGTAGCGGATGCCGCGTCAGTGGCAGGAGCGAGGGGAAGGCCTTCCCCTCCATCAACTCTTTCGTCTTTCGTCTCTCGTCTTTCGTCTTCATTCTCCCCCGCCATCGAATACAGCGAGTTCATGGTACCGATAACGGCTTCCTTGGCCAAGAGGCCCGTGAACAGAGACACAGAGGCCGGCCAGTTTTCCTTTTCGACACCGAACGGTTCGAACACCGGCGTAATGGCCTTACCGATTACAGAGAGCAAGCTGTTTTCGGAGTCACCGTTACCGGCTGTAAATTCAAATCCGGCGGGTTCATTGGTCGGAGCATTTTCATCAACAGCCTTCTCCACGATGCCAAAACTATTGAGGAAGCCGAGAACAGCAACCGCAAGCGTAATCACCTTACCGGCACGCCAAATGTAGTCACGCAGGCGCTGCCAGCAGTGAATCATCAGGGACTTGAACTTGGGCAAGTGATACGGCGGAAGTTCCATCACAAAGTTAGAGGCCTGACCCTGGAACAGGGACTTCTTCAAGAAGAGGCCGTAGGCAACGGCGAACAGCACACCGGCGAGGTAAAGCAGGAACACCACCGTGCCCGCCATCTTGCCAAAGAATGCGGCGGCAAACAGCGCGTACACCGGGAGGCGTGCGCCGCAACTCATGAACGGCACCAGGAAGACGGTAAGGAAGCGTTCACGCTTGGATTCCAGCACGCGAGAGCCCATAATGCCCGGCACGCCGCAACCGAAGCCCACCATCATCGGCACGAAGGCACGACCCGGGAGCCCGAGAAATCTCATGAAGCGGTCCGCGACGAAAGCCGCGCGGGCCATGTAACCCGAGTCTTCGAGGAACGAAAGACACAGGAACATGAAGAAGATGACCGGGATAAAGGTCGAAACCGTCTGGATACCGGCACCGATACCGTCGGCGAGAATAGCAGACACAAAGCCCGGCGCATGGAGGACATCCGTAAGCACGTAGCCGAGGCCATCCACAAAAATCGCACCGAACAACACATCAAAGAAATCAATGAATGCAGAACCGATGGTGACCGCAATCCAGAACACCAAATACATGATGACAAGGAAAATCGGGAGAGCGGCCCAACGGTTCAAAAGTACGGCGTCAAGCTTGTCCGAGAAAGTTTTCTTGGCACGCTTCTCCACAACAGCCTTCCCCGCCACTTCATGCGCAATGGAATAGCGGTTTTCGGCCATCGCGAACTCCGGCTCTTCGCCCAGAATCTTCACGACATCGGCCTTATGAAGCGTTACGCCCGCTTCGGCAAACTTGTCCGCATAACTCTTCTGGTTGCCCAAGTACATGAGCGAAACCCAACGGGCATCCGTCGCCAAGAGTTCTGCAACCGGAGCCACCTTCGGCTCCAAGACCTTCACAGCCTCTTCGACCTTATCGGCATAGGCAATCTGCTTCGGGACCGGCATCGGGGATGCAAGCACATGGCCCATCTGGCTGATAAAGTTGGTGACGCTCTTTTCGCTCACAGCAGAAAGCGGAATGCACGGTACGCCGTAGAAATCAGAAAGTTCATCGAGGTCCAGCTGGATTCCGCGATTTTCGGCGATGTCCATCATGTTGACGGCAATCACCATCGGAATCTTCATGTCGGCAAGCTGGCTCGTGAGGAACAGGTTACGTTCGAGGTTCGTTGCATCGACAATGTTGATAATCAGGCTCGCTTCGCGGCTGAGCAAGTAGTCGACAGCGGCGCGTTCGTCTTCGGCATTGGCGAACAAGGCGTAAGTACCCGGAAGGTCCACCAGGCGAATCTGGCGGTCACCCAGTTCAAAGTAGCCTTCCTTCTTTTCGACAGTCACACCAGGCCAGTTACCCACATGCTGACGGGCACCCGTAAGCGCGTTGAAGAGCGCCGTCTTACCGCAGTTCGGGTTACCGGCAATCGCAATCGTCAAAAGTTTTCTTGCGGCCATTATACCCTCCTCAGCTTAAGAACGTTTGCTTCTTCCTTGCGCAGCGAAAGCCTGTACGAAAGTACTGCCACCTCGATCGGGTCGCCGAGAGGGGCCGCCTGCAAGACTTCAATCTGGACGCCACGCACAAGCCCCATCGAAAGGAGCTTGGACTTGTAAGCGGAATCGCCTTCGTTATAGCCGACGATTTCCACCTTGTCGCCCTTTTTGAGTTCCGAGAATTTGGGCTCGGTACTCCACTTTTTTGTATGCGACTTACCGCCGCAACCACAATTACAGCTCATATTATCCTCATATAACAAGACAGCGCCTGAACAGCGCTTTCCAGTTTACTTTGTGTTTTTGACAACCTTCGTTTTTTTCGCCGGAGAAATCGCATCTGCCGGCTTCATAAAATCTTCAATTTTTCCGAGCGTTTCCGCCGATAAGATATGTTCCATGCAGCAGGCGTCCTTGTCGGCAATCGCCTCGGACACGCCAAGCTTGATCAGGAACCCCTTCAGGAGAATGTGACGGTTCAGAATCATGGCCGCAACGCGCTGCCCTTCTTCGGTGAGTTCCACACCGCTATAAGGTTCCTGCCTTACAAGGCCCATTTTCTTGAGTTCGACCATCGCCTTAGCTACCGACGGCATCTTCACCGAAAGGGCCGCAGCAATGTCCTTAACGCGGGCAAGTCCATTCGCGAGGCGCAGCATGTGCACCATTTCCAAATAGTCTTCAAGACTCTGAGTAAGTTTTGTATGGTCCATTTCTTAGCCTTTATTAGTTGCGGCTAATATAGTTTAATAAAACTAATTAGGCAAGGCTAAAATTATTATAGAAAGCATATTTATTTAGAGAAATCTAACATTATAACCAAAAATTTACGAAATTTACGTAAATTTTCCCTTGTTTTTCTAGTTAGATTTATCTAACTTTCAGTTAGACAAGTCTAACTCGGAAAGTAGCCATAGTTTCAGATGCCGACTTGTTTGGTTGAATAAAGATCCATTCCCTCTTGTGTCTCTTTGGGAATAAATCGCGCCCCCGCTCAAGTAGCTCTGAGTAGGGGCGTTTTTTGATAATTCAAGCCGATTTTTTAGGCGGAGGGTCCCTACGCCTGCTTCAACGGCGTCATGCTCTTGGCGCAGATCGCCATGGTCGAGAGGTTGTGCAGAAGGGCCGAGGTCGAGGGGGCAAGTATTCCGAAGAATCCTGCGGCCAGGAGCGACGTGTTGAAGGCGACGATAAAGCGGTAATTCGCCTGGATACGTTCCATAAGCTGGAAGCTCAATGTACGGAGTTCCGCAAGGTCGCGCAGGTCTTCGCTGCGAAGGGTCACGTCGGCGGTTTCGCGGGCAATGTCGCTCGCATCGCTCATGGCAACCGACACGTTCGCGGCGGCAAGAGCAGGAGCGTCATTGATACCATCCCCCACCATGATTACTCGGCGGCCTTCAGCCTTCATCTTTTCCACATAGCGGTGCTTGTCTTCGGGCAAAACCTGCGCAAAGAAGGTATCGATGCCCAAAAGTTGCGCCGTGCGTTCGGCGGCCTTCTGGCTATCGCCGGTAATCATCGCCACATATTTGATTCCGCGTTCGCGGAGCATGCGAATCGCTTCTGCTGCTTCGTCTCGCGGAGGATCGCTAATGCAAAGCACTCCCGCGAGGTTCCCGCCAATGGCAAGGTAAATCACGGAAGCGGCTCCGGCGAGTTCGTCAATACGCTGTTGTTCCGTGTCGCCGACGGAAACGTGCTCATCCTCGATAACAAAATGCTTGCTACCGATGACGGCACGTTCCCCGTTCAGAGTGGTCGCAATTCCATGCGCCACGATGTACTGAACGTCGGCGTGCTCTTCTTCGTGATCGATTTCCCTGTCGAGAGCCCCGCGCACAATGGCACGAGCCATACTGTGCGGGAAATGTTCCTCGATACAGGCCGCGATGCGAAGCACCTCCTCTTCGCTACGGCCTTCAAAGGGAATGACACGTTCGAGCTTAGGTTCTGCTTTGGTGAGAGTCCCCGTCTTGTCGAAAATGATGGTGTCGGCAAGCGCAAATTCTTCCAGATACTTGCCGCCCTTCACGGTCATGTTGCGGTCGGCCGCTTCGCGGAGCGCCGAAATCACCGAAATCGGGGTTGAAAGCTTGATGGCGCAAGAATAGTCCACCATCAGAATCGAGACGGCCTTGGTAATGTTGCGCGTAAACAGGAGCGTGAGCCCGAATCCGATAAAGCTGAACGGTACAATTCCGTCGGCCAGGCGTTCGGCGCGGCTCTGGATAGAAGCCTTCAGGTCTTCGGAGCGGTCAATGAGTTCGATGATTTTTTGAATCTTGGTGTTGCCGCTCACGGCTCGCACAGATACTACGATGGAGCCTTCGTCCACGACAGTGCCTGCAAAAACGGACTTTCCGACCGTCTTGTGCACCGCCTGCGATTCGCCCGTCATAGTCGCTTCGTTCACGAATGCATCGCCTTCGGCAACGGTTCCGTCCACCGGAATCATGCTGCCGGAACGAACGCGCACAAGGTCGCCCACCTGAACATCCTGCATACGCACCTGGACATCAACACCGTCCTTGACAACCCACACGCGGTCTACCTTCACGGCAAGGCTTGCGGTAAGGGCCGTGCGGGTACGCGCCTTGGTGTAATCTTCCAAGAGACTACTCACGTTCAACAGGAACATGATGGTCCCTGCCGATTCGTAATTGCGCTGCAAGATGCTCGCCCCGATGGCAGCACCGTCCAACACTTCGACGGAGAGTTTGCCTTCGCCAAGGCAGTTCAAGCCCTTCGCCACAAACTTGAGGCCCCTGTAAATCAGGTGCGCCGTGCGAATGGGGGCCGGAATCAGCAACTTGGCCAGGTAACGCCGCGCAATCATGAACGCAAGCCGGTTCTTGAAACGCGTATCGAGTTCCTGCAGTTGGTATTCAGTATCGGGCTCGCTCTCAGGGAGATTTGCAACATCCAGATTCCGGACAAAATCAATCACCTGTTCACGATAGCCGTTTTCGTATTCCAGCAGAATGCCGCCGTTTTCCGAATGGACTACCGCTTTCTGGACATAAGGTTCACTCACGCATGCCTTGTGGATGCGCGATTCATGCACACGCTCAAATGCATAGGCCCCCGCCCGAAAGCGGATTCGCCCCGGCTGATCGTAAACGATTCTAGACTTCATAACTCAAGTGGTTGGTGATTAGTGGTTAGGATTACTATTAGAATATTCTTTCTTCATTCCTGTTTACTAACCACTAGCCACTATTTACTTACCTGCTTCTTTCTTCGCGTCGTTGCAGATGTCGGCGGCTTCGTCCTTCATATCCTGGAAGGCGGCCTTGGCATCGGCGGTGAGTTTCATGCCTTCGGCAAGTCCCTTGACTGCATATTCACGCGTCTTCGGAGCCTTGACAATCTTCTTAATAATGGCCGGGCCCACGACACCCGCCACCACGCACCAGAACTTTTCATTTTTCCATACGGACATAGCTTACTCCTTTGTTGATTGTTTGCTAAAAATCTACCTAAAACTTCATTAAAAAGCAATTTACATACAAACTAACAAACAGACTTCAAACCCAAGTTCCATAAGCTTTCCAAGCAACTAACAATGTTGCAAATTCCCAATTTAGTTCAGGCTATACAACTTAGTTTCCATTCAAATAACTTAGTTAGATTGAACTATCCAAAGTTAGCGAACGCTACCTGAAGCTATACCTGATTTTTGTAGCGAAAGTGCGGCCAGGCTTGCTTTCGCCATATTTATCGTAAACAATTTCATCCATAAAGTTATCAACCTCAAAACTCCAGGCAAGTTTATTATCCCATACGGAGTATTCTATGCCCAAATCCTGCGTAAACGAGGCCTCAATTTTCCGGCTCTGGCGAGAACTGATTTTCCAACCATAATAGTATTCGTCAGTATAGTTTGCCGACCACCAGAACTTGAGAAAATCATTTTTGTTGATTACATCGCCCATGTGGAATTCGGCAAGGTAATTCATGAAGAATCGCGGAATGTTCGGGATAATCGCATCTTCAAGAATGCCCTGTTTGGCGTTATAATCTATATTACGCAAATCTTGGAAAGTCCAGTTCGTTCCGAGCAAAATCCATTCATTCACATCGAGTTTCACGTCGCCTTCGTAACCCCATCCGCGAATCGGGTCCATATTAAAGTACGGCACAGACATCTGTGACGAGCCCATATAATGAATGCGGTTCTTGTAGTAAGAATAGAAAACGTCACCATCAAATCGGAACCGTGCCACCAGCGGGATTTCTTGCAAATCAAGAGACAGGCCAACGTTAAAATTATCTGCTTCTTCGGGCTTGAGATTTGTTGCTGCACTCACGCGCACCCCATCGCCAAAGAGTTCATCGGGCGTGGGCAGGCGCACCGCATGCTGGTAAGACCCCTTGACCGCAAGCGGTTTTACAATCCGGAACATCAAACTTTCATCGTAACCAAAATCAGTATAATCATTTGATTCAACCGTCGCTTTCTGCAACCTACTTGTGGACGTGTTAGAGATATCCGCTTTCAGATAATGGAACTTGAAGCCCAGCAAGTTCTGCAACCGAGAATCAAAGAAATTATCTTCGAGCGAAAGGCCTGTTGTCACAGAAACTGTTTTCCCCGGGTACCCAGCCGTATTGAAACCTAACATTTTAGTGCCAAAATCATCTTCGGGGTCTTCTTTATGATACCTGAAAAGAGTATTCCAGTAAATAAATTGGTTCCTGATGAACTGATAATCCAAATTCAGCAAATCGTTGAAGTCATGCGCCTGAACGGTTCTAAGTTTCGGGAGTCCCATCGTAGATAGTTCGCCCACATTTTTTTTGGCGGTATCACAGGTGAACCAGTTGCGACAATGCACTCGGCTCGTATCAATGACCTTATTTTCGCTATACCCGAACGAAAAATGATTACCGAAATTCAGGTCGTTCACGAAAATATTTTTTTTGTCGAGCCCGAATGTGGCACCGAAATTGTACCCCTCATTTTTCGTTTCGACAATGCGGTTCGCATCTCCCTGAATTTCCTTATCGAATGCACCATAACTTGCGCCCAACGAAACCTGGTCAAACCAAGCATTCATCAAGTTTGCAAAAGCCTGCACGTTATAAGAGGTATAATGGTCGTGATCGCGAACGATGGTAGTATCTTTGCCTGTAGAACTTTTCATGTAGGGCGACGTAAACTCATAATCGTTATCAGAATGATTGAAATACCCCGACACACCCACTTCTAAACCAGCGTGACCAACAATGCTATCAATCAAATGGCTTGCAGTAACAGACGCCTTGTGCGAATTAAAACTCGAAAAACTATAGGACGCATCTACCGAATTGGCGGGACGCTTCTTGGTAATGATGTTTATTGCACCACCTGCACCATCTGTTGCAAAACGCGCAGGAACATAGCCCTTGTAAACTTCGATATCTGCAATCTGATCGATGGGAATATCGTCTAGGCCCAAGTTGCCCTGCGTTTCGACCGGGACTCCGTTCACGAGCACCTTGATATTCTTGCCTTCCATGCCGCGAATGTTGACCTTGCCTTCGCTGCCCATGCCACCAGACTTGCGCACCTTTACGCCCGAGGCAGAATTTATCGCTTTCGAAACGGTCTTACTTGTATTCTGCATCTCGGCAGCATCGATTGTCACGACAGCTTCTGCCTTTTTGGCTTGTTTTGCCTGTTCCGCTTCAACTTCAGATTCCACCGAGAGTTCGTCCAGTTGAGTGATTCCCGATGCATTGTCTACAGACGTACCCGATTGAGCCACAGCGCTATTCGTATTTCCATCTGCTGTGGCACTTTCCGGAGCTGATTCCTCCAAGAAATCGTCTATTGAGGTCACTTCGTCATCTTGGGCGCGAGCCGGCACCACGCCAAGCGTTGCAAATATAGCGGCAAACGCAATCGCCTTGTAAATAAACATCTTTTTCATCGCAGCGCAATAGAGCATTTTTTACTCCAAAATTCTACTCCAAACGGGCCCTAAAAAATCCAAATGGATTCTGTGCATAAAAAAAAATTCCGTCCTTGCCATAGGCAAGAACGGAGGTTTGTGTTTATGAGGATACTGTGTTTTATGAAGAATTTTTCGCTTACTTCAGCGGCACAATCCACATCGGGATCGGTTCAACCGTTGCAATCTTTTCGGCCTTTTTGGTATTCGGGTCATAGCGGAAGTAGGCGTTGCCATCTTTTTCGGTCGAAACTGCAAAAATTACGGTGCCGTCGTCATCGATGTACTTGCCGTAGCTAGCCCAACTAGAAGTGTAATCAATCGGGAGCGCCTTCATTTTCTTTTTGGCAAGATCGATTTCTACCGGCTTGCAGGTATTGTTGTGGTAGCTATCCATATCGGTCCAGACCTGTTGCAAATCCACCATCACGTTCAGGAAGGCATAGACCTTGGTGCCGACAGCGTATGTGGCCGGGCTCAGATATTTGAAGTTATCCTTCTTGGTGATGCCATCAATGGCAACTTCCTTGGTCACGAGCCATGCATAGTCCTTATCAAATTTGGTTTCGCCCACCTTGATACGCAGGAAACCGTCGGTCTGGCCATCCGGAGAATAGCCCCAGGAGGCGTTGCAGTAGCAATAAATGTAGCCATCAGCAAGAATAAAAGCCTGATTCTGCGAGTCATCCAGCGAACCTACAGCCGCAACACGATTGTCTTCGGCCACGGCAATCACGGAATCCTTCTCGATGTCAATGATGGCGACCTGGGCCGTATAACCGGTCACATAGTCACTAATGCTCTGCAGCAGGCCCACATAAAGGCGCCCATCAACAATGAGTCCCGTGCCCGGAGACACGGCAATAGCATCATCGTTTTTATACTCGGAAAGGTCAATTGCGCCCGTGCGCTTCATGGTTTTCGGGTTGATAATGAGCAGGGAATCAAGTGCACCAGCCAAGTAAGCCTTTTCTTCGTTCACAAAGAAAATGTGGTTTACCCAGACGCCAGGGAGCGAAAGCTCCGCAGTTTTTTTGCCAATCTTATTGTTTTTGTCAAGGCTGTAGCGTGCAATGGAGCCCACACTAAGGTCAGCAATGAACAGAGAATTGTCGTAATAGACAACGCCAGCGCGGGTGCCGACTTCAATGAAGTCCTTGCCCAAATCGTCCGTGTGGTCCAGGGACATCGTGCCGATGAACATTGTTTCGCCCGAAGCGATAGCAGTTGCGAATTCGCGCTTATATTCGCCCTTTTCTTCCTTCTTAGAACTGCTGGATTTGCCCTTACTGTCGCTAGATTTGCCTTTACTGCTGCTGGACTTTTTGTCTTTATTACCGGACTTTTCAACCGAAGAAGAGGAAAGCTCCTTTTCATCGTCTCCGCTTGCAGAAGAGGAGGAATCGTCACCACAAGCAACAAGCATGCCGAAAGACACTGCAAGTGCCATCAAAAAACTTTTTTTCATATTAGCTCCTGTAAGACTATGCGGAAAAAACCGCGTTATTCAATTTGCAGGAGCATTTTAGAAATGTCTTTTGGTTGATTCTACTCCAAATGGTGTTAGAAAAACCCAAATGGATAATCCAAATAGAGCACTAATTTTCTCGTCTTTTTCAATCCCAATCAGTCGCATTTGACTCCATTTAGGCAAAATCGTAATCAAAAAATTATATACGCAAAACAAAATTAGCCTTGACAAAGTTTTAATAGCTAGTTAGATTTGTCTTACTTTTTAAGACGTGACTAACAAAACAATTCAGATTGATTTATGAGGAAAACATGTTAAGTATCAACGGAATTGAATGGCTGCACAAGATTGGGTGCTACCACACGACTCTCACAAGGGAACCGCTTTTGGTCCTTGAATTTTGCCGGAAGGGACGTATCAGTTGGGCCGGGGGCGCACTCCCCTGTAATCAGCTGAAAGCCGGAGAATTGCTGGTTTACGACGCATGGACTTCGGGAGCGTTGACCCGTTCCGCAGATTATTGCGGCGACCGCATCCTGTTCTACGAGGAATCCACAAAATACATACAAGAACATTTTGCAGGTTTCCAACTTGATATCAAGATGCTCGCTCAAAAAATCTGCCGTCCAGGACGTCCGTTCATCGTTCACACCAAAGAAGAAGTCGCCCGCGCTTTCGAAATGGTCGAAAACAAGACGAAGAATTCTTTGACAGAATACGGCAGGCTCGCAATTTTGGAACTGCTACTCACCTTGAAAAATCTAGATACACAAAGGGAATACGCCTGCCGTGAATGTAACCTGTCGTCGTTACAGATTGAAAAAATTTACGGAATCCGCACGTTCATTTGTGAAAACATGGATAGCCATTTCACCATTGAAGAGCTTTCCGACAAGTTCGACATGCCCCCCACCGCAATGAAGCTCTGTTTCAAGAACGTATTCGGGCTGCCCGTATTTACTTATGCACGTCGCGAGCGCATGAAAATTGCAGCCAAGGAGCTCCGTGAAAGTGACCATGGAATTCTGCAAATCGCAGGCACGGTCGGGTACAATAACGGGAGCAAGTTCGCCCACGCTTTCCAAGATGTAATGGGCATGACCCCGAAGGAATACAGGAAACGATACAGACTTACAAATGTAGCATGACAGGTATGAGCTATGAGGTCGTGCTTCGCACTCTGAGGTCGCCTTGCAGAGCAAGGCTTTGAGGAATATAACCTTTAAAACAACTATGAAAAACACGTTCAAAAAACTTTATGCATACATGGGATCACGAAAACCGCTGTTCCCGCTAGCTTTGATTCTCTCGGCATTGAGCGCCATCGCGGGGCTCGTGCCGTTTTTACTGATGTGGCTGATTGTCCGCGAGGTTATCTCTGGCGGTGACATGACGAACATCAAGATTTTTGACTACTCCATCGGGGCAGTCCTCGCTTCGGTCGCAAGCGTATTGCTCTACTTTGCGGCCCTTGCCTGTTCGCACTTGGTGGCATTCAGGCTCGAAGGCGACTTGCGTCGTTCCGCGATGAAAAAACTGATGAGCGCTCCGCTCGGATTTTTTGACAAGAACCCGACGGGCAAGCTCCGCAAGATTATTGACGACAATGCGGCCATCACCCACACCTTCCTCGCGCACGAGATGCCCGATATTTCGAGCACAATCTTGATTCCCATTGTGGCGCTCGTGATGATGTTCGTTTTTGATTGGCGACTTGGGCTAGCTTCGCTCATTCCGATTGTCTACGCAATCTTTATTCTCGGGACCTTGGGCAAAAAAGGAACCAAGTTCATGGAACGCTACATGCAGTCGCTCGAAGAAATGAACTCCGAAGCAGTCGAGTATGTGCGCGGCATCCCCGTAGTCAAGGTTTTCCAACAAACCATCTATTCGTTCAAGAATTTCTATAAGACCATTGAGGTTTACCACCAGATGGTGACCGCCTATTCCGACAGTTGGAAAAAGGCCTACTGCATCTACACCACACTCGTGAACGGCTTCGTACTCTTCCTAGTCCCGACAGCTGTACTCATTATCGGGAGCGGTGATAACATACAGCAAACCATCGTAAACATGATGATTTATGTGCTGGTAACGCCGTTATTCTCGCAGTGCGTGATGCGCAGCATGTACCTGAGCAACGCCACGAACCAGGCGGGCATTGCAATTGACCGCATCAACGATATCGCCCGCACCAAGGATTTGGAAGTTTGTGAAAATCCGGTGCCGATGCAAAAGTTCGATGTAGAATTCCGGAACGTGAACTTTACCTACCCCGATACCGACAAACAAGTGCTGAACGACATTTCGCTCTCGGTGCCCGCTGGCCATACGGTAGCTCTTGTCGGGCCTTCGGGCGGCGGCAAGAGCACGATTGCAAAACTCCTGCCGCGCTTCTTCGACGTTGATAGCGGCGAAATTACTATTGGCGGTGTTCCCGTAAAGCAGATTAACCCGAAGGAACTGATGAAGAACGTTTCGTTTGTGTTCCAGAATACTCGCCTTTTCAAGATGAGCATTTTGGATAACGTTCGCTACGGCATGCCCGACGCGACTCTCGAGCAGGTAAACAAGGCTCTTGACCTTGCGCAGTGCCGTGAAATCATTGACAAGCTGCCGGGCGGTATCGACACCGTTATCGGGAGCAAGGGAACTTATCTTTCGGGTGGCGAGCAGCAGCGAGTTGTGCTTGCGCGCGCTATCTTGAAGAATGCTCCCATCGTGGTGCTAGACGAGGCGACCGCCTTTGCTGACCCAGAAAACGAACGCTTAATTCAAGAAGCTTTGCACAAACTGGCCGCAGGCAAGACCGTTTTGATGATAGCCCACAGGCTTACAAGCGTGGTGAACGCCGACCAGATTATTGTGGTCGAAGAAGGCAAAATCGCTGAACGCGGAACGCACGGCGAATTACTTGAAAAGAACGGCATTTACGCCAAGATGTGGGCCGAATACCAGCAGTCTGTCACATGGACCCTCGACAATTCCAAGGATAATGAAGGAGGCGAAAATGTATAAGTGGGTTCAGAATACTTTTGCTCTTTCGGAAGAAGGCTCCCGCACGTTTGTCCGTGGCGTCGTCTGGACATTCCTGCACTTTGTTTCGCTCATGTTCCCGATGATGATGCTCTTTTATTTTTTGATGGAGCAGATGGGCATTGGTGAATTTGCTGGCAAAACTCCGCACGGAACCTTATTCTACGTAGGAATTGCGGTAGTCCTGTTTATCGTGATGCTAGTCATTTACAGGTTTTCGTACAGTGCGACTTACAGCAGCGTTTACGACGAAAGCATGCGCCGCCGAGTCTCGATTGCCGAAAAGCTCCGCAAGTTGCCACTCTCGTTCTTTGGCAAGAAGAACCTTTCGGATTTGACGTCAACAATCATGGACGACTGCAATGCGCTCGAAATGATTTTCTCGCACGCAGTGCCGGAACTTTTCGCCGCCATCGGAAGCGTCACCGTTATCGGAATCATGCTGTTCTGCTACAACTGGAAAATGTCCATCGCGCTCTTTTGGGTGGTGCCTGCCGCTGCGCTTTTGATTGCTCTTTCCAAGAAAATTCAGGATCACTGGTTCGAAGGTTCGTACAACGCACGTCGTGAAATCATGGAAGATATCCAGGAAGGCCTCGAAAACGTGCAGGAAATCCGTTCCTACTCCGGCGAAGCCGCCTATCTCGACCATTTTGACAAGAACTGCATCAAGTACGAAAAAACGCAAATAGATTCTGACGTGAAAGTCGGTATGTTCCTGAATTCGGCGCAAGGCATTCTCAAGATGGGTCTTGCTACAGTGCTGATTACGGGCGCACGCCTTTGGACCAAGGGTGAAATCGATGTATTCACCTACTTGGTATTCATCGTGTGCGCAGCGACCATCTACAATCCGGTTTTCCTTGTATTCAACAACCTTGCCGAACTGTTCTTCGTGAATGTGCGCCTGCGCCGTTTCCGCGAAATGGACCAAATGCCCATACAACATGGCGAAACAGAATTTACGCCTGCCAATTACGATATTGAATTCAAGGACGTCGACTTCAATTACAACGAGAACAAGCAAGTCCTGAAAAAAGTTTCGTTCACGGCAAAGCAGGGCGAAATCACCGCACTTGTGGGCCCGAGCGGCAGCGGAAAGACGACTGCAGCAAAACTCGCGGCACGCTTCTGGGATATTCAAGGCGGCAAGGTGACCCTCGGCGGGCAGGACATCAGCAAGATTGACCCTGAAACGCTCCTCAAGAATTTCTCCATCGTCTTCCAGGACGTGGTGCTGTTCAACACAAGCATCAAGGACAATATCCGCATCGGCAAGCGCGATGCCAGCGACGAAGAAATCCTGAAGGTCGCAAAACTCGCGGGATGCGACGATTTCGTGCAGAAGATGCCGCAAGGCTATGACACCGTCATCGGCGAAAACGGCGAAACGCTCTCGGGCGGTGAACGTCAGAGAATCTCGATTGCGCGTGCATTGTTAAAGGACGCTCCCATCATCCTGCTTGACGAAGCGACAGCAAGCCTTGACGTAGAAAACGAATCCAAGATCCAGCGCGGCATTTCGCAGTTGGTGAAGGGCAAAACCGTCATCATCATTGCACACCGTATGCGTACCATCGCAAACGCCGACAAGGTCGTGGTGCTGCAGGACGGTCACATCGCCGAGACAGGTTCTCCCGCCGAACTCAAGGCGAAAGGCGGCCTGTTCAGCAAGATGCTGGAATTGCAGATGAAGAGTGGGCAGTAGGAAGTAGGAAGTAGGAAGTAGACAGTAGACAGTAGGCAGTGGTTGGTAAAAAGCAGAAAGGTAGAAGAAGATTGCATTGCAAGCGAAGCAATCCTTAGAGGAATAACGATGACGGCACAACGATTGATGGATTACAAACTGGTTCGCCAATGCGCGCCAACACTTGCCGCCCGCAAGGTCGGCAGCCTCTTCTGCATGGAAAAAGCGCCCGCAGAACACGAACCGCTTTGCGCCATTCTCGCTCGCTGGAACCGCGAACTGAATCCGTCGGGCATATTCGTGCGCATCGTCGCAGAGCGCTGCGGTCGCAGCTTTGTGTACGTCTACCGCCGCAATGTGTTAAGCCAGTTGTTCAACAAAAATGAAATCCGTCAATTCCTGGGAGTTTACGGCTACCAGCATTTTGACGAAGAAACGCTTATCGCAAAACTCACCCACCGTATCGCAAAATGCCATTGCTTTCCACATGAAATCGGACTTTTCCTGGGGTACCCACTCGAAGACGTCAAAGGTTTCATCGCCAATGGCGGGCAAAATTGCAAAAGTACGGGCTACTGGAAAGTGTATGGCGACGTTGCCGAATCGGAAAAGAAATTCGAATGCTTCCGAAAATGCTTTTCGGTCATGAGTTCACTTTTCGAACGTGGTTACTCACTACCGATGCTCGCTGTAGCAAGTACAAAAAATTGCTCAATACGTCAGCCCGAGCGGAACGCTGCATAGCGAAGCAATCTCAGAAATTTAACGTAATAACATAGGAGAATCATAATGGAAAAAATCGCAGTCATTTATTGGAGCGGAACAGGAAACACCGAAATGATGGCAAAATACGTCGCTGAAGGAGCCAAGGCTGCCGGCGCCGAAGCCGATGTTTTTGACGTTTCTAATTTTTCGCAGGAAAAACTGAGCGAATACGGTCGCTACGCGCTGGGTTGCCCCGCCATGGGCGCCGAAGAGCTCGAAGATTCCGAATTCCAGCCGTTTTACGATGCCGTCAAGCCGTCCCTTGCCGGCAAGAAAGTCGCCCTGTTTGGCTCTTACGGCTGGGGTGGCGGCGAATGGATGAATCCGTGGAAGGCCGATGCCGAAGCTGCCGGTCTCGTACTTGTAGCAGAACCGCTCGCCATCGAGAACACCCCCGATGACGCAGGCAAAGCCTCCTGCCAGGAACTCGGCAAAACGCTCGCCACCGCCTAAAATACCTGTCCTCTTTTATTGTGTTGTTGTTTTGAATCAAGCCCCGACGGAATTAAATCCGTTGGGGCTTTTAATTACGCTGCAAGAATTTCCCCTCCCCTTTTCAATCTCCGTCCATTTGGAGTAGAAAAAAAGGCATTGAAACGCTATTTTTCGCGAGAAATTATTAATGGGATGTTTTATGCAAGTTTCTCGTGTCAACAAGGTTTTTGCCCAGTTGGGGCATTTTCAGGTCAAGTTTCGCTGGCTGATATTGCTGGCGACAGTTGTTGTGACGGTTTTGGCGTGTCTCGGTTTGCCGCATCTGCAGATGACGAGCAGCGAAGAGGAATGGTTTGACGACTGGGACAAGGTAAAGATTGACCAGGCGCACTTTAACGAAAAATTCGGAAGTGACGATACCTACATGGTGATGGTCCGTGCCGACGACGTGTTCGCGCCAGAAGTATTGCAAGCGATTGATAGGCTTTCGCGCAGGCTCGAAAACGAGGTGCCTTATGCCGACCGCGTCGTTTCGCTGACGCACAATTTGTCGATTCCAGTCGCCAATGACGAAGGTTTTGAAGTCATTGATCCGTTCGAGAGCGGCATTCCCGACAACCCACAGGAACTAGAAGCGAAAAAGCGGCTGATCCTTTCCCGCGAATCGCTCGTGAACAATATCGTCTCGGACGACGCGAAGGAAACTTGGGTTATCCTCTCGCTAAAATCTTACGAGGGCGGAGTTGATTTCGGCAAGGACAGCATCGCGCCTTTCGCCCGCGAAGTCATCTATTCCGACGAATTCAAAAGCGACAAGTTCGAGATGCTCCCGACAGGCATGAGCTACACCGAGATGGAAGAAAACGAAGTCATTTCGCGTGAATGCGCCATACGCATCGGCATCGGATTCATGGTGATGCTCGTATGCCTCATTTTATTTGTGCGTTCGTTCCGTGGCGTGGTAGTGCCCGCGATTGCAACGGTCGGCGGTATCGCCTCGGTACTCGGCATCAACGCCTGGCTCGGCATTATCGGCGATGAAAGCATGGTCGCGCTTCCGGTGCTTTTGGGTATGGCACTTTCGGTGGGCTATTCCATCCACTACATCAATTCGTTCCGCATGCACTTTAGGCGCACAGGCAACCGCCACGAATCCGTGATTTGCGCCGTCGAAGAAACGGGCTGGCCAATCCTCTTTACAGTCATTACCACAGTCGCATCGCTGATTTCGTTCCTGTTCGCAGGCATTCGCCCCATCCGCTGGATTGGCGGGATTTCGGCGGGCATCGTCACGATGGTTTATCTGTACGTCATCATCCTGATTCCGATCCTCATGAGCTTCGGCAAGAATGCAGAACCCGACCCGACGCAAGTAAAGTCGGCAGGAGCCACCAAGGCGGACATCCTCTTTGAATTCTTTGGGCGCAAGGTGTGCAGGCACAGCGTTGTTGTCGCAGTAATTTCGGCGGCGGTGATGTTGCTGCAAATTCCAGGAATGATGCGTATCGACGTGAATATGGATTACACTGAGACCATGGGCGAAAAGATTCCCTTCGTGACGCGGCTCAAGGACATGCTCAGCGGAAAACTCGGGAGCCTTTACGACTTTAACGTGATGGTGGAATTTGAGGACGACGACGCGCTCAAGGATCCCGCCAACATGAAACGCATTGAGCAACTTGAACAGAACCTCGGCACGCTCCAGCTCACCAAGATTTCGGGCGACAAGCCGCGCGTGCAATCGGTGACGCGCCTCGTGAAAGAGATGAACCGCACGCTGAACGCCGACAGCATCAAGTATTACAAGATTCCCGACGCGCAGGACATGCTCACGCAACTGCTTTTCTTGTACGAGATTTCGGACCCAGACGCTCTCTTTGAACGCATGGACGAAAATTACAAGACAACCTTCATTCACATAGAACTGGCCGGCTACGACGCCAACAAAATCGTCGAAGACCTGGATTCCGCAAACGCTTATGCCGCCCGCATTTTCCCCGACGCAAAAGTCTCCGTGGTGGGAGAAGTCGTGAACTACGCCGAGATGAACGGCAAACTCGTTGGCGGGCTGTTGCGTTCGTTCGGTGGTTCGTTCGTGATTATCGCCATCATGATGATTCTTGCGTTCGGGAGCATCAAGGCCGGCCTTATCGGGATGATTCCGAACGTCGCGCCTGTACTCCTGATTGGCGGCGTCATGGGCTATTCGGGCATGCCGCTCGACATGATCACGATGATCGTGATGCCAATGATTTTGGGCATCGCCGTCGATGACACCATCCACATGAATAACCACATCAAATACGGATTCGAGCGCACGGGCAGCTACAGGCACGCGCTACTGCTCTCTTACCGCGAAATCGGGAAGACCATGGGCATGACCACCTTCATTCTTTGCGCGATGTTCTTCGTATTCATCTTCAGCCCCATGGGCGCACTCCACAACGTGGGCCTGCTTTCCATCGTGGGCCTTGGTGCCGCCCTCATCGCCGACTACACGCTTACCACGGCACTCGTGTACCTCACAAAACCGTACGGGAAAGAGCGGTAGAACAGAGCGTCACCCTCTATTATCCCTAACGCAAGACGTTTTCGCAAAAAAAATTGATTCTGTTAAATAAATTATATTTCAGTCCAAGATGATAAATCGCATATCAGTAAAAATTGCGTTAGCCGTATTTGTTTTAGCAGGATTGTGCCACGCTGGCGATGCATCTAATCGTTTTTTCAGGCTCGGTACTAGCATCGGCCTTTCCTACGATTTTTTGATCGGTAAAGAGGGAAATCTGATGGATCCCAAGGATTTCAGCGGTCCAGGTTTTCTGCTTGCAATCAACACAATCTTTAACTTTCACGATCTGCCAGCACTCCGTACGGGGCTGACGTACAATGTCCGCTCACTTGAGAACAATGTGGGCTTTGCAGACGAAAACCTTAATCGCGACACCTATGTACATTACGAAGCAGTCAGTTTCGGAATTCCCGTTCTTGCACATTTTCAAACTCAAAGTCGCATCTATTTTGATGCGGGTTTGACATTCGCGTATACCATAAAAGCGACAGAGGGCTATAGCCGGAGAAAAAACAGCACCTACGGGTTTAAAACAAAATGGGATGGCGAGGGACTTTCATTTTGCGACATACAACTCACCGCAGGGACAGGAATTATGCTCGGGAACCGTTTCGAACTGGGTTTACAATCGCTATTTGGCTTAACAACTGTTTTAGACGCAAGCGAAATAAACGAGCAATACGACAACATTAGCGTACACCTATTATCATTTAGCGTAGCCCTCGGTTTCTATTTCATTTAGCGTAGCATTAAGTATGAACGAGCCGGTTATACAAATTGCCCAAGGTCTTGCCATTCCGTTCTTAGGGACGGTTCTCGGGGCCGCCTGCGTCTTCTTTATGAAGAAGCAGATGGGGCAAAACCTCAAGCGCGGCCTATTGTCGTTTGCGGCAGGCGTCATGGTGGCAGCCTCCGTCTGGAGCCTGCTTTTGCCTGCAATCAGCGCGAGCGAATCGATGGGCAAACTGGCTTTCATCCCGGCGACGGTCGGCTTCTGGGCCGGTATCCTGTTCCTGTTTATTCTAGATAAAATCACGCCGCATTTGCATTTAGGCAGCGCGACACCCGAAGGCCCCAAGGCAAAACTCAAGCGCACGACCATGCTTACGCTGGCGGTAACTTTGCACAACTTGCCCGAGGGCATGGCTGTCGGTATCGTTTTCGCAGGCTGGCTTTCGGGGAATGTGGCCATCACACTTTCGGGTGCGTTTGCGCTTGCCATAGGCATCGCCATCCAGAATTTCCCTGAAGGGGCGGTGGTTTCGCTCCCGCTCCGTGCCGAAGGAGCGTCGCGCAAAAAAGCATTTGCCCTTGGAGCGCTCTCCGGAGCCGTAGAACCCGTAGGCGCGTTAATCACGCTGCTTGCGGCTGAGGCGCTCTCGCCGTTCATGCCCTACCTGCTCTCGCTTGCGGCGGGCGCCATGATTTACGTGGTTGTGGAAGAAATGCTTCCCGAAGTCAGCGAAGGCGAGCACTTTGATGCCGGCACCATCCTTTTTGCCGTGGGCTTCACGCTCATGATGGTGCTCGACAGCGCGCTATAAAATTTCACTTAGAAAATCAGCAATCCGATGTGGTAGCCGATAAAGGCGAGCCCCAACGAAAGCGCCAAATAATACCCCATGATGGTGGCTAGCCACTTGAACGAACCGGCCTCACGGTAGGTAGTACCCATCGCCAGCACGCAGGGAACATTGAACATTGACGCAAACAGGAACGCGAGCGCTTCGGGCTTGCTGATGGTACTTGCAAGCGCCTCGCCCAAGTTTTCGCTTGCAGCCACGCGGGTCACAAGAGAGAACGCCTCGCCGGTGTGGTTGAAGAGCGTGCTCATGATGCCAAGCGAAGCTTCCTTGCTGAACATGCCGCCCAGATAAGAGACAAACAGTTCCCAACGCATTCCGAAGAACATCGTCACCGGTTCAATCGCATTGCCAATCTTGTACAGGAGCGTATTTTCCACATTTCCGTCGCCCGCGTAAGAGAGCGCCCAGAAAAGAGCCGCCACCATCAGGATCATCTTCAAGGCCTTCTTGAAAATGCCCCAGGTGCTGCGCCCGACCATCGCGGCAATCATCTTCCAATGTGGCTTGTGATACGGCGGAAGTTCCATAATCATGCCCACGCGTTCATTCTGCGGGACAAGCTTTTTGCCGAACAGACGTGAAGACAGGTAGAAACTCGCAAAAATCAATGCCACGTAACCGATGCCGAACAGCGGAGCTGCCGACCCGAAGAAAGTTGATGCAAGGAACAGCACCACAGCCACCTTGCTCCCGCACGGAATCGCCCACAATAAAACGAGCGCCAACAGGCGTTGTCCACGAGTGTCGAGTACGCGCGTTCCGCAAACTGCACCCGCCGTACAACCAATTCCAGAAAACAGCGGCATGATGGCCTTGCCCTGCAAACCGAGGCGCGAAAGCCAACTATCGAACGCATACGAAAAACGCGCCATATAGCCGATTTCTTCGAGGATGCGGAACACGAAAATAATGGAGAAAATAAAGCTCGTCATGCAAACAGTAATGCACGTGCCACCAACCAGAACCAGCTTGACAAACGAAATGACAACAGGCCAGATTCCGAGCGCATTGCCCACACGTTCCACCACCGATTCCAAGACAGGTTGCAAACCAAAACCGATTCCCATGCCAGGGAACGCGAGAATCATGCACGCAATCAGCGAAACAACCATGATTCCGAATGCAAAGAACTTGCCCTTGATATGGTGCGTCGCGATGCGGTCCCACTTGCTAAAGACTTTCTCAATGGACTTGGGCGTTGCCGATTCACGCACAATCTTCGAAACCCAGCGGTACTTGGCCTCACCGGTGAGAATGCCGCCGTCACGCCCTTCTTCGCTATCGAGGATTGTTTCAATCGCATTCTTCCTCGCGAACGGAAGCATTTCATTCACGACACCGCAAATGAGCTTGTCTTTTTCGAGAAGTTTTTCTGCAATCCAGAGTTTTTCGCACACGCCGTATTCAAAATCGCCGAGGGCCACTTCGATGCGGCTAACGATATCATCCATTTTTTCGCCAAGCGCTCCCCCGCTAACGAGTTCCTCGCGCAGGCTCCCGCTATCTAAGCAAACGGGCGTCTTGATGGCCGAAACCATCTTCTTGAAAAATTCAGGATAACGCTTTGTTTCTGCGGCGCTGAAGCCGAGAACAGGAATGCCGAGGAGCTTTTCAATAGCAGCAGCATCTATCTTCTTGCCCGCCGCTTCAGCTACATCCATCATGTTGAGCACTAGCATCACAGGCATGCGAACGCCCACAAAATCAGCCAACATGTAAAGGCTGCGTTCCAACTGCGAAGCGTCCACCAGAATGCACACAAGGTCCGCCTTGCCGCTTTGAATATAGTCGCGGGTGACAACTTCTTCTTCGGAGTTTGCCGAAAGTCCGTAACTCCCCGGAAGGTCAACAACCTTGTATGTAATACCATCGAAAACGAAAGAACCTTCGGCCTTTTCCACCGTTTTGCCGGGCCAGTTGCCCACGCGCTGATGAAGCCCTGTAAGGTTGTTAAAAAGCGTCGATTTACCAGAATTAGGCTGTCCGAGCAAAGCAATAGTCTTGATTTCGCTCATTTTTACGATTCCACCTTGACAAAAATCTGTGAGCTTTCCTTATGATTGACAGCGATAACTGTATCGCGACAAAAAACGAGCACCGGCGAGCGCCCATCATTCTTGAGGAGCGTAAAGGCGGAACCCGGCGTAAGCCCGATGGAAACAATTCTTGAAATAAAGCGGGAATCTCCCTCAATTTGGGCAACCGTTCCGCAACGATTTTCGCCCATTTCGGCGAGGCTCAAATGGTCAACAAAATCAGCGTTTTTCATGCGCCAAAAGTAGCCGAAAATCGCTCAAAAAACCGCTCCAAATGGACTGCAAATAATCTGGAAAGATTTAGAGTCTGTTCGGTTTTAAGCAAAACCATTTGGAGTAGATTTTTTAGGCTCATATCTCTACTTTTTGCTCTGCAAAAAAAGAGAGGATACAATGAGCCTTCCAAAGATCAACATTGAAAAAATTAACGAGCGATTCGGCCGTTTTGGCGAATTCTTGCTCAATCACCGCGCCATTTTGCTGGTGGCGTTTATCGTTTTGCTCGCGGTTTCCGTCGTGGGCATGAAAAAAATCTACGTCGAGGCGTCTTGGGACAGCTACTTTATCGAGGGCGACCCGATGCTTGTCGAAACGGACAAGTTCAAGGAAACTTTCGGTAACGACTATTTCGTGGGCGTACTGGTCGAGAGCGACCATTCCATCTTGACGCCGGACAATCTGAAACTTTTACGCGAACTTTCGAACGAACTGCGCGATAGTCTTTCGTATTCCGACGGCAAGGCGACTTCGATTGTCGATTTGGAATACATGCTCGGCACCGAAGAGGGCATGGAAATCACGCAGATTGTGCCCGAAGAAATCCCGACAGACGAAGCGGGACTTGCCGAAATCGAGAAGCGCCTGGCTGACAAGCCGGAACTGGCGAAGAAGCTGATTTCGAGTGACCGCAAGCAGGCCTTCATCAACATCAAGCTGCGCCCCTTCCCTGAAGATTCCGTGTGGAAGGCCGAAGGCGAAGCGAAGGGCGTGAAGGCAGAAGCGCCCGACATGCAGACGGGCCGCGAAACAACCGAAATCATCGCGAAGGAAAAGTATGCGCCGCTGCACCCGCGTGCTACAGGCATGCCCTACCTGAGTTTCCAGAAGTTGAAATATATCGGCGAAGAAAT
The DNA here is from genome assembly GCF_947305105.1 of uncultured Fibrobacter sp. Classification (NCBI taxonomy): domain Bacteria; kingdom Pseudomonadati; phylum Fibrobacterota; class Fibrobacteria; order Fibrobacterales; family Fibrobacteraceae; genus Fibrobacter; species uncultured Fibrobacter sp. Next base: position 88,757 of record NZ_CAMZCS010000006.1, read on the forward strand.
GGGACGCATTTTCATCATCACCATTCTCTGCGCCATCATCGTGATGTTCCTCGTGACACGTTCGCTCCGCGGAATTGTCTCTCCGCTGATTACGACTTTTGCAGGCGTCATCATGACATTTGGCCTGGTGGGTTACCTCGGGCTTTACATGGATGCGACCAACATCATGGTGCCCGTGATTTTGGCCTTCGCTGTTTCGATTGCGTACAACATCCACATCAACTCGTTCTTCCGCAAGAACATGATGCTTACGGGCAAGCGCAAGGAATCGGTGCTTTACGCCATGCGTGAAACGGGATGGTCGGTGCTGTTCTCGGGCCTTACCACGATTGTCGCGTTACTCAGCTTCCTTTCGGTGATGCTCAAGCCGATTCGTTCCGTGGGCATTCTCTCGTCGATTGCGATTGCGTTTATTCTTCTCGTGGCGCTGACGGTTTCGCCGATTCTCCTGAGTTTCGGCAAAGACAAGAAGCCGAACGCCAAGGTGCTTGAACGCGGCGACACGCGCATGGGAGTCATTCTCGATTCTATCGGCAAATTCGTTCTCGGACACGGCAAGCCGATTGCGATTGTATTCGCCATCGTAACTGCAATTTCGGTTTTTGGGCTCACCAAGATAGAACCCGCCTTTGACGTGGAACGCACCATGGGCCGCAAGGTCGAATACGTGAACAAGATGCTCTACGTGGCAGAATCCGAAATCGGAAGCTTCTATTCGTACGACTTGGTGATTGACTTTGGTACAAACGACAAGGCCAAGGAAGTCGAAAACCTTAAAAAGTTGGAACAGTTGCAGGATCATGCCGGCAAGTACCCGCTCACCAAGCGTTCCACCTCCATTCTTGACATCGTCAAGGATTTGGACCGCACGCTGAACGAAAACCGTCAGGAAAAATACGCCATTCCCGAAACGGAAGAAGAAGTCGCTCAGTTGCTTTTGCTCTACGAAAATGCGGGCGGTAGTGAAGCAACTTACTGGATGGATTACGATTACAGAAAACTCCGCTTGATGATTGAAATTTCAAGTTACAACTCCAACGAACTCCAGAAGGAAATCGAGGACTTGCAGAATTTCGCACGCAAGCTTTACCCGGACGCAAAGGTGACTGCCGTAGGAAACTTGCCGCAGTTCACCGCCATGCAGCAGTACCTGGAAGTGGGCCAGATGACGTCGTTCCTGATTTCTGTGGTCATTGTGGCAGTTCTTTTGATGATAGTCTTCGGCAGCATCCGTACGGGCCTTATCGGCATGATTCCGAACATCGCGCCGGGTATTTTCGTTGGTGGCTACCTTGGACTCACGGACATTCCGCTTGACATGATGACGGCGACACTCATCCCGATGATTATCGGCCTTTCCGTTGACGATACGATTCACTTTATCAACCACGGGCATGTGGAATTCGACCGCACCCACGATTACCGCGAATCGATTCTCAATGTGTTCCGCACGGCGGGCCCGGCACTCGTGATGACGACGATTATCATGGTGGCGACATTTGCGGGCTTTACCACCTCGGCCGCAACGCAGATGTTCAACTTCGGCTTCGTGGTGTTCGTGGGCCTTGTCTCGGCATTGCTCGCCGACCTGTTCGTGACACCGCTTTTAATCAAGAAATTCAAGATTTTTGGAAAATAGGAGAAATTTATGAATATGAAATTCGCAAAAACAGCCGCGACAATTATTATCGCCTTGAGCGCCATGGTGAGCGCAGAAACTTTAACCGGCCGCGACATCGTGCAGAAGGTACATGACCGCCCCGATGGCGACACCCGCAGTTCCGAACTCTCGATGACGCTCGTGAACAAGAGCGGCAGCAAACGCGAACGCAAGATTACCTCGTTTGCGATGGACGTGGGCAAAGACACCAAACAGATTATGTTCTTCCGCTACCCCAACGACGTGAAGGGCACGGGATTCCTGACGGTCGATTACGACGACATCAACAAGGATGACGACAAGTGGCTCTATCTGCCAGCCATGAAGAAGACGCGCCGTATTAGCGGAAAGAGTTCCAAAACGGACTACTTCATGGGTTCCGACTTCACTTACGACGATGTGGGCCAACGCAATATCGACGAAGACACGCATACATTCGTGCGCGAAGAAAAAGTCGATGGCGTAGACTGCTGGGTCGTGGAATCCGTTCCGAAAAAGGGCGACGAAATCTTCTCGAAGAAAATTTCCTGGATCCGCAAGGACTGCCTGATTGCCGCCAAGGTGGAATACTACGACAAGCTCGGCAAGCTGCACCGTTTGCTGAAGGTCGAAAAAGTCGTGCAGGTAGACGGTTTCTGGGCCATTGGCAAGATGACCATGGAAAACGTGCAGAGCAACCACAAGACGCTCCTTGAATTCGGTGACATCAAGTTCAACATTCCGCTGGACGCGAAGACGTTCACCGTCCCGCGCCTGGAAAGAGGACTTTAAAATAGTAGGCAGTAGGAAGTAGACAGTAGGAAGTGTTAATGAAAATGTCATTGCGAGCGAAACGAAGTGTAGCGAAGCAATCTCTAGTAGCATTGTTGTTAGCGTCGGCATCTGCCTTTGCTCAAGAGTCCCCGTTTCAATTCAATGGATTCGTGGACACGTATCATGCTGTGCAGACGGAGCATCCGCACGACTTCACGACGTCGCGGACGCGCCTGCGAGCGGAACTCCGCGTGGATTACGAGAACGCTTACTTGTTCACAAGCCTGAATGGCGTACACAACAGCATTCTCGATGACCGCACCGGCGTGCAACTGCAAGAGGCATATTTCAACTACCAGAATGACCTCGTGGAGTTCAAAGCGGGTCGCCAGATTGTAGTGTGGGGCATTGCCGATGGGTTGCGCGTCACCGATCTGATTTCGCCTGTAGATTACACCGAATTCATGTCGAGCGATTACGACGACATGCGCATGGCCGTTGACGGTTTCCGCGTCAAGTACCCCGGCGAGCGGGTAAACGCCGAAATCGTCTATGTGCCTGTACCACGATACTTCCAGATGCCCCTCGGCGAGGACAATCCCTGGCGCCCGAACTTGCCCGAGAAAGCGGGGCTTGATTTCCCTGAAGGCCCCGAGCCACGTCTCAAGAATGGAGATTTCGGAACACGAGTCTCTTTCTTCCTCTCGAACCTGGACTTTTCCATTTCGGCGCTCCATACGCACAACCAGTCGCCCGTCACCGTCGCAGGCTACGATTCTGTCAAGGATTCCATAGTCATTCGCGGAATCCATGAAACAATGACCATGTTCGGTGGCGACATGTCGATGCCCATTGGCGAATTTGTGATTCGAGCCGAAGTTGCGGAATATTTCAGAGAAGCACTCGGTTATGCCAACAACCTCGATTACGCCCGCAAGAACACGTTCAACGTGCTCGGTGGAATTGACTGGTACGCAGGCAACAACTGGACCTTCATGGTACAGTATTTGCACAAGTACATCGCCGACTATTCAGATGAACTCGCAAATGAAAAGAATTCCTCCGAAATGACTTTCCGCATTTCAAAGGAACTCCTGAACAACACGCTAAAGCTCTCGCTCTACGGCATGTTTGACATTGATAACCTCGGCTACTATGGCCGTGCCTCGGGCGATTACTCGCTTACCGATCAGGTGATGCTCTCGCTCGGCTATGACCACTTTGGAGGCAAGCGTGGACAACTCGCAGGTTACAAGAAGAACCGCGAAGTTTGGGCGAAAGCGAAGTATTACTTCTAATAAAATCTAATGTATCCTGAATTTGAATCAAAACCCCGCAATCCCTATTCTGCGTTCACGATGCGGCGAGTATTTTGCGTAGGCATTGTTATCGCAGTCTTACTGCATGTGGGCTTTTATGCTTGGGGATTCTTAAAGCGAACACAGGTGGTCACCACCCGCGAAGATGCCGAGGTGATTCATGTGGAGCGCTTGCTGCTCCAGCCACCTCCGCCCCCGCCTGAAGTCAAAAAAATCGTACAGAAGGTGGTTCGTGCGAAGATTATCCCCAATATCGTGCAAGACACAGTACCGGAACCTGAACCCGAACCGGAGCCAGAACCGATTGTGGTTACGGACGCAGAACCCGTTGTAGAGCCCCCCGCAGAGCCTGTGGCACCGCCACCGCCGCCACCACCACCTCCTCCGCCGAAGCCCTCGAAGGATTCGTTGATGAAGGTAACAAAGGCATACCTCATCGGGCTTTCCAAGGCATTCGAAAAGCAGAAGGACTACCCCGCCACAGCCCGTCGCCTCAAGCAAGAAGGCACTGTGCGTGTGCAGTTCACTGTTGCAAAAGACGGAAGCATCAGCGGAGCAGTCGTTGCAAAACCATGCCCGTATTCTTCGCTGAACGAGAGTGCGCTTGCCGCCGTGCAGGCAGTACCCAAATTTGACCCCATTCCAGCAGTGCTTGGCAAGGACACCTGGAAAATGGAGATACCTATAAAATACAACCTGCATTAACACTATTTTCATTGTGCAAGCTTTTCTGCAGCACTCGGCACCCATGTCATTGCGAGCGTAGCGAAGCAATCTCAATCCAAAATTTGGTAAGAGATTGCCACGGTCACTAAGTGACCTCGCAATGACAAAGTAAAGACTTAAAAAAAAGGAAAGATAAACATGAACTACATCTTAGACTTTATCCAACAGGGCGGCGTTATCGCCTACGTTCTCGTAGCCATGAATTTTGTAGGCTACTCCATCATCGTGTGGAAAATCATTTCGCTGATTCTTTTTAACAGGAGCATTCGCAAACGACTCCCATCCAAAATTTTACATCGCGTAGTGACGCACAATACCGATCACCACATCATTATCGAAAGCATCCGCACCGAAATCGCGCTCGCATTTTCTCCATTACAAAAGGGAATGACCACGATTGAAAACATCGCAAGCATTTCTCCGCTACTCGGCCTCTTGGGCACTGTTTTCGGCATCTTCAACGCATTCAGCGTCATTGCCGTTTCTGGCCTTTCTGACGCAGGCGCTTTTGCCACCGGCATCAAGCTTGCCCTCATCACGACCGTGATTGGCCTTGTGGTTGCCATTCCGCACGTCATTTCGTTCAACTACCTGAATGCCCGCATGGAATCGGAGCAGGACAATGTGGAAAACGATGTACTTTTGCAACTGGGCCGCATTCTGAAGGAAAAGGACCACAGACGCGCCACGCATTCTATAAACGAGGATGCGTAAATGGCAAAGCGAACCCGCCGAATCCGCCCCGACATGACGCCGCTGATTGACTGCGTTTTCTTGCTGCTCGTATTTTTCCTAGTAACTTCCGTCTTCAAGCAAGACGAATCCGTGCTCAAGCTGATTTTGCCCGAAACGCAGAGCGAAGTCAAGCGCGACACGCCCGAGGGCCTGTACATCGAGCTTTCCGAAACAGAACTCGCCTTTAATGGCCAGCGTGGCACGCCCGACGAACTTCGCGAAAAAGCCGCTACGGTACAGAATAAGAAATCCCCTGTCGCCATCAAAATCGACAAGGGCACCACTTACGAACGCATCGCTGTCATCCTCGATATTTTACAGGTGCAAAAACTGTACAACATCCAGCTGATTAACGAGATGGAAAGCGCTGAATAAAACCTTTTGCGACATTTAGCCGCAAGGGATTACACTCTTCCGGCAAACTGATTGGCAAACAACAAGAGCCCCGAAACAAAAATCAAGAGTCCGCCCACAAGGGTTGCTACAGTGTAAATCTTCGTAGCGACATGCGTGTGGGCACTCCCCTTGTCAATACCCTTGCGGAAGGCTACAGCGGCAATACCGAAAGCCACATTTGTAATAGTCATGCCAATGCAGATGACTAACGCTCCTAAAAGTGAAAGCGCGACCATTGAATTCAGCAGGCAGAACAGCACAATCAATGCGACAGCCGGGCAGGGTACAACACCGGTAACAGCAGCTACCCCGATAATTTCACGCCAGCGAGCAGTAGGCGGGAGCGATTCCTCTTTTTCTACTTCCCCACAATGCTTACGCTGCGTGAAAAAGTCCTTGATTCCAAGCACCACCAGCAAAACACCCGTGAGCATAATCAATGCGTAGCTCGCCCTTTCAATGCCAATACGTCCCGTCTCGAACGCATTAAACACGGTCGCTTTGAAAATTGCATATAAAACAAGCAACAAGAGGACAGCACTCATCGTATGCGTCACGGTAATGCCCGCGCCAAGAGCAACGCCTTGCCGCCAGCGACCACGACGCGCAATAAAATACCCCACGACAATCGATTTTCCGTGTCCTGGGCCAAGCGCATGCAGCATGCCGTACAAAAGGCAAATAACAAGGAATTTCCAAATGGCACCCCAGTCACCGCTCTTCATTGCAGAAATCGCGGCCGTCAGTTTTTCACGGAGAACCTTTTGCTCACGAGCAATGAGCATATAGAAGGATTCCGATTTTTGTACAGGCTTTTCAGGTTCTGCAACAGCCGGCGTCACCGATACAGCAGATTCATTTACAGGCGTTCCATCCATTGCAGCACCTTCCACAGGCGCCACGACCTCAGTCGCGGCAGGAACATCCCCCGCCCCGCCAACATCAAAACGCTTTTTCTTGACTGCAGCAGGAACTGCAATCGCAATCAAAAGGACAAGCAAAAATACAATAGACTTTCTCATAGCGCTCTGGCAAAAGAACTGCCAGTGCCTCTAATATAAATAAAAAAGCGGAGAAACTGATATAAAGTTTCATAGATTAACCATATGAGCAATCCTGTCTAGAATTCTGCCTTGGCAAGGACACTGAAATTACGCCCTTTTTCGGGCATTACCGATTTCAAACGAGAAAGATGGTTGCGTACATCAGAATCAAAAAGATTATCAACACGAAAGACAATTGTATAACGAGCTAACTCAAGTTCCCAATAGATTTCAGCCAAAAGCCCGAAGGTAATGTAGCCAGGAGTTGAACCTTCATAGCGATCCACAAACCTCTGCGCCAGCGCGAAATCCGTGTATGCAGAAGTGCGCAAACCATCCCAGATATAGCCTAACTCCCCATGGAACTTGAATGGTGGAATCTGCGGCATATTTCCCCAGTCGCCATCGCGGAGAACACCCCGCACATAGCTTGCACTTGCCAATGAGTAGACTCCGCGCTCTGCAGAAGTCTCAACAGATGAACTTGCACCGAAAAGTAAAGCCCTATCCCCTTGCACCTGATAAATGGGGAGCAACTGCGACCAGTTGGTGTCTCCTGTAGCACGAGGCGCAAGGTAATTCAAGAAATAAGTTGCATGGGTTATGGCACGCCATGTAAACCAATCCCCATAAGAGCGATATTCCAATTCGCTACCGTAGCCGCTTTCAGCATCTAGTTTGTGAGATCCGCGTTCGTAAGTATAAGCGGCAAGATGTGGGCCTTGATTATAGAGTTCCTCGATTGTCGGGGCACGCGTCGTCCTGAAAGCATCAAAGGTGAGGAACTTTCCGACACCTACACGCTGCGAGAACTCGACATCAAATGCCCATAATCCAAAAGTACGTTCATCAATGGAATTTTTATCGGCAACAACACTTTCGCGCGGTTTGAAAATAGAAGCACCAACTCTTGCAGACAACGATATTTCAAGACCTTGCCACCCATTTGTACTTGCCATTGCAAATAGGGCGGCATTATACGAACGAGTCGGTGGAGTAAACACGTAGCCGCCCATTTTGACAGAACGAATTTCAGTTTCGGCCCCAATTCGCAAACCGAAAAGGGGGCCAAGATTTGCCATGAACTTTTCCAAGCGAAGATTTTCCTGATTCACAGCAAACTCAGCCCCCACGGTTTCTCCTTCTAGTTCTTTGTGGTGATACTGATTCATGCGTAAAGTTACATCTAACGTATCGCTTATTGCAGACGCAGGCAAATACAATCCGCGAAGCGTGAGATCTCGTTTTAAAAGTTCGATATCCACTCCATTAGGGTGACCGCCGATAAAGCCTCCAGGAATACCATAGTCGCTATTGAACCAGCGATAAGATGTTCCAAATTTAAAGCGTCCGAGTCCATAAGCTGCACCCACCGCTCCACTACTATTCTTGATTTCGGTGTTGTCAAGTATCCCATCGGGAGTTTCCATATTGCCCATTCGGCGTGCAGAAAGTTCGCCCTTGAGGGACAATTCCTTCACCGACGCATTTGCGCCGACGGCTGTTGCAAAGCCCGGTTGAGCACTTTCAACATAATCGGCGATGTAACCATGGAAAACAGAATCATCGAAGGGAATATCGTTGCGCTCTACTTGTACAACTCCGCCCGCTGCAGAATAACTATGTCGTAAAATATGAGGACCGCGCAACACACGAAGTCGGAGCGCAGTAAGAACTTCCGATGCAACGGCGTGGTCGGGCGACGTGGCGCTCATGTCACCGCAAAATACACCATCTTCGATCAATTCAACATGGTTTCCCGAAAGTCCCTTGATGACAGGTCGTGCTGCAGCAGGGCCCATTGAACGAATCGCAACGTCGGGCTCGTTCTTGATTGTTTCGGCAATGGTCGTTGCCAAGGAACGATTCAGTTTTTGGTCTTTTAAATCATCGTCTTCGCGGAGTCCTTCCAAAATGGCTTTCGAAGGCAAATCAGCTTGCACTACAGAACTTCCCAAATCCTGTACAGATTCCTGTGCAAAAGAAAGATGAAGGAAGCCTCCCAAAAGGAGGCTCCCCATGGCTACCCTCAAAAGGCTAGTCTTCATGTTCATGCTCGTGGTCGTGATCATGTTCGTGGTCATGGCCTTCGTGATCGTGTTCTTCACCCTCTTCGTCTTCTTGGAACGGACATTCTTCTGCCTTAAGCGCCTTATCAACAATTACATTGATTTCGGGAGTACGAGCATCGGCGTGATCATGGTGATTGACCTTGAGAATCAAAGTGGTCTTACCTTCTTTAACCCCTTTTAGGTGAAATCCCCAACCACCTTCAAATTCAATGTCCAAGATTTTCTCATCACCGACAGTCCAAGCAAGGGAATGTTCATCGTCTTTGGGGCCCGAAACTTCTTTTTTGTTTCCATCGAGAAATTTGATGTTAATGTGTTCACTCAAACAATTTGCGTTGACATGGAGTTCTTTGTGGTCGGCGTCAACCTTGCCACGATACACGCTATAAGCCAAGCTCCAATCAGGCCAGTAGAGGTTCCAGCCTTCGGCTTCAAAATGTTCATGTTGATCGGTAGATGTGCTGTTGTCGTCGCCGCAAGCAACGAAGAATGCACTAAGAACGAAGCCCAAAAAGGCGATAGAAAGGGTTTTAAAAGTTTTCATTTTTCTCTCGTTTGTTCAGCCATCGCAAAAGACAGCTTTAGAATACAACAATCCTATCCGCAAAAAAGCAAGCGGACAATACGCCCAAAACACCTAGCGAAAAAAACGCAAGGCAAAAAGCAGGAAGTTGCGATTAAAGTTTTAACAGATTATGTCAAAAGACAAGGCGGAGCACGTGGCCGAGAAAAATGAAAGCGCAGATTTGTCTTGAAAACGCGTATTTCACTTGCCAATTCACAGACAACCACCAAAAACACAGCGACATTCAAGACATCGTCACCAAAGTCAAGACCATTCTGTACCAGCGCACAGACCGGGCAATCGTCATGCACATCAAAATCGTCATGATGATGTTGAGCGATAGCCAATAGGCCTGCCACCATCAATGTAACGACTATGGTCCTCAAGAGCTTCACTTAAAAATTTCCAATCAAAATAACATGTAAAACTATTCGTTCAACAATTTCGCATTGCGGATAATCGGGTAAGACGCCCCGTCCTCTTCTTTCACAAAGTCAAAGTCTCCTGTAATTGTAATTACAGAGCCCTCAGCAGGGTATTCCTTCGGATATTTGCGAGGTTTTGAAAGTTCAAAAGCAAGCCCCTGCGAGCAACAAGCGAGAGCATCTTGGATAACGCAGCCGTAAAAACGCTGTTCTGTCTCTTCGTCAAAATAACTTGAGAAAAAGCCCTTCATCTTGATGTGTTTCCCGATGAACTTCTTGGGCTCCGTCACCATCTTATAAACCTGCGCATACACCATGGTTCCGCTCATACGAGCGAGATCAATGTCTATTTTTTCAGAAACAGCATTCAAATCTTTCGCACAGCAAAAAGTGACTGCAAATAGAATGGAAAGGAATATTCTATACAAATCAAGCTTCCCGGCCTTGGATCAGGCTAATTGAATAAAACAAGCCGAACGTTACAATATCTGCCGCAACAATCGTCGAACCCACGGGAGTCCCCGCAAGGATGGCAATAACGATACCAATCAGCGAGCATACAACCGAAATCACGGCTGCCGCCATCGTCACCGCACGGAAACTTTTGAACACACGCATTGCAGAGAGCGAAGGGAACACCACCAAAGCCGACACCAGCAAAGCGCCCACCAGGTTCATGGCAAGCACGATGATGACAGCCACAATCACCGCAATCAATAAATTGAAAACAGTTGTATTGACTCCCGTCGCCTGCGCAAAATTTTCATCGAACGTGATAGCGAAAATCTTGTGATAGAACAGCACAAATACAAAAAGTACAATGCAAGAAAGTACCACGCAGAGAATCACCTCTTCTGCACGGAGCGTGAGGATGGACGTTGAACCGAAAAGAGTCGTACAAACGTCACCCGAAATATTCGCCGACGTAGAAAACACATTCATCAACAAGTAACCGATAGCAAGCGCCCCCACCGACACCATAGCGACAGCCGCATCCCCCTTGATGCGCGCATTCTTGCCCGTACAGAGCAAAAGTACCGCCACGGCAATTGTCACCGGCAAGATGATAAACATGTTATTCGTCACCTTCAGCACAGAAGCGACAGCAAGTGCGCCGAAAGCCACATGCGAAAGCCCGTCGCCGATATAGGAGTAACGCTTGAGAACGAGAGTCACGCCCAACAACGACGAACAAAGGGAAACCAGCACACCCACGATAATCGCGTAGCGCACAAAAGGAAATTCCAGGTAGAACGAAAGTTTTTCTATAAGTTCAGGCATGAAATTGTGGTTAGTGGTTGGTGGTTAGTGGTTAGGGTTGATTACTTTCCTTTGACGGAGATTGTGTTGAAATCCATCACACGGGAGGCATCCCCTAGAGCTGTATCCACATCATGGGTTACCATGACGACGGTCATACCCTTCTGATGCAGGTCCTTGATAATGCGGTACATCGTCTCGGCAGATTCTGGGTCAAGGCCTGTCACCGGTTCATCAAGCAAAAGCAGGCGCTCGGCGGCGCAGAGGGCACGAGCCAAGAGCACGCGCTGCTTCTGCCCTCCCGAAAGCTCGCGGAAGCAAGACTTCGCGAGGCTTTCGGTCCGGGTAAGCGCCATGGCCTCCATGGCGGCTTCCCGGTGCGCCGCCCTGTAGAATGGCAACAATCGATGCTTTCCCTGGAAAGCCGACAACACGATTTCTTCGACCGAAGCCGGGAAATCCTTCTGAACAAGCGTCATCTGCGGCAAGTAACCAATTTGACTACGGCGCAAGCCGTCGCAAAGTTCAATGCTACCCGATTTCGGCTTAAGCAGACCCGCAAGCCCCCGCAAAAAAGTCGTCTTCCCGGAACCGTTGCGACCCACGATACACAGGTAATCACCTACGTTCACATCGTAGTCCAGGTCGCGAACAAGATCCTTGCTCCCGTAACCGAGAGTCAACTGGCGACACTTGAGCAACTTATTTTGTCCATCTTCACCAATCATTAGCCATTCTTCGTTTTTAATGGTTCACTATTAATTTATTTAATCGCTTTCTTCAGAACTTCGAGATTTGACAGCATCATCGAAAGGTAGTCCATGCCGGATTTTATCTGTTCATCCGTCACCGACTGCATTGAGTTCAGCGTCAGCACCTGGGCATTCTTCGATTTCTTACTCGCCTCAAGGATAGCCTGTGCAATTTTGCCATTACTTCCGTCAATCTTGAAGATTGCAGGCAACGATAACGAATCCATCTTCCCCGCAAGGAACGCGACCGTTTCAAAGCTCGCCTCGCTCTCGGCGGAACAGCCAACAAACGCGGCATAATACTTAATGCCATAATCATCCACCAAATAACGAAACGGAAAACGGTCGCCAAACAAAACAGTCTTGCCTTCGGCCCCCGAAATGGCGGCAGCAAAGTTTCCATCCAGTTCCTGAAGTTTCGCAACATAAGCAGAAGCATTCGCCTTGTAGGTCGCAGCATTTGCAGCATCCACCTTCGCAAGCGATTCAGCAAGAGCATTCACCAGAATTTCGGCGTTCTTCAGCGAGAGCCAGATATGCTCATCGTTTTCCGCCTCCTCAGCGTGCTCTTCGCCATGTTCGTGGTGGTGTTCCTCGGCGTGCTCTTCACCATGCTCGTGTTCCTCTTCGGCCTGCATGCCTTCCACGACTTCTTCTTCCTTGACGCGGTCACCCAGAGCCTGCATCAAGTTCAACTGCACGCGGCCAGCCTTCGGGGTTGCCTCAAGGGCCTTCTTGATCCATTCGTCGGATTCCCCACCCACATACACAACCATGTCGGTACTTGCGATGGAGGCAATATCTTGTGCCGAAGGCTTGTAGCTGTGCAAATCCGTGCCGTTCTTGATAAGCAACTTAAGGTCTACCGCACCCAAACGGTCTCCCAGGACATTTTTCAACCAATCGTACTGCGGATAAATTGTCGCTACGATGGATACCTTTTTATTTTCAGAATCCTTCTTTCCAGATTCCAAACCGCAACCAACGAGCAGGAGTACTGCCGCTAGAGCTGCAAAAAATGCAAACTTTTTCATTTAAAATCCTTCGCCCATCGGGGCGTCTGTTGAATTAACCACACCCAAGTTTCCCGCCGAAACGGATCAATTTAACAGAAGGACTTTTTGCGAGACAAGGGTCACCGGCCGAGAAGCCACCGACTTAAAACAAACCAGCCTAAAGAAGAAAAAATGAATCAGAACTACGAACGGTGCCACAACCATTTCTAGGCACATGGAAATCAATTCCAAACACCGGTGGATATGATGGCAGACATGGCAATGTTCGCCATGACAATGGTGCTCCAAATGGCGAGACACATAGAGCGACGCCAAAACGACCAGCAACTTATTGAACAAGGCGTTAACCATGACGCCTCCGCGAACAACCAGCACAACGGCCGAGCAACACAGATTGCTTCTGATCCAATTCAAATCCGCTGCGTTGGACAGAAAGTTGCAGCACCTTGAGCGCAGGGCCTTCGAGGTGGAAGAACTTACCACATTCCTTGCAAACCAAGTGCATTTTTTCTTCGCAGCGACCCGGACCCGTATAACGGTACTGCAATTCATTATTTTCAGCAGCACCGACAATCTGAATCATCCCCGCCTTTTCGAGACGGGACAGGTTCCTATATATGGTGCTGAGCGAAACCTCGGACAAACTTTTGGCAATTTCAGAGGCCATAAAAATCCGGTCGGGATTTTCGGCCATGAAATCCATAATCATCTGTCGTGTTTGCGTCTTGTATTCCATAGTCAGTTGTCGATTTCGCTGCAATTCGTCATCAAAACGAATTTGCATCTCATTCGCAAATTCAAATATAGTCAATTTGCGAATGATTGTCAAATTCGGGACAGAACAGCATTAGACGGTTTTACATTTTATGTAAACCAATTGCGCTTTTAGAAAGAAAATGTAAAAGAATTGTCGTTTTTAAGCAAAAATACGCAAAATTTTTCAGATTTTGCATCTTACCAACGGGAGCCCAAATTTCTAGATTTTGGCCTCGATGAAGATATCGGAAACCATCGAAGCACACATGAGCGCAGCCGTTGCAGCAATCTCGCAACGGAACCAAGCGACCCTTCCTGGTCATCTGATTTTTATTCCTGTTCAAAACGTTTTTAATTGTTCGGCAAAAGCTTTTGGCTTTTGCCTTTCTTTTTATTCGGAGAAATGCTATGCCTAAGCGTACCGACATCAAGAAGATTATGCTCATTGGCTCCGGCCCGATCGTGATTGGCCAGGGCTGCGAATTCGACTACTCCGGCGTGCAAGCCTGTAAGGTGCTCCGCCGCGAAGGCTACGAAGTGGTGCTCGTGAACTCCAACCCGGCCACCATCATGACCGACCCCGAAATGGCCGACCGCACCTACATCGAGCCGCTGAGCGTCGATATTCTGCACGAAATCATCCGTCGCGAACGCCCGGACGCTTTGCTCCCGACTCTCGGTGGCCAGACGGCTCTCAACCTCGCGATGGAACTCAATGAACGCGGCATTTTGGACCGCTACCAAGTGGAACTCATCGGCGCGAAGGCCGAATCCATCCAGCGCGCCGAAGACCGTCACCTGTTCAAGGAAGCCATGCTCAAGATCGGGCTTGACCTCCCCCGCTCCGGTTCTGCACACTCCATGAGCGAAGCTACCGCTATCGCCCACACCATCGGAAGCTGGCCGCTCATCATCCGTCCGGGCTTCACCCTCGGTGGTACCGGCGGCGGTATCGCCCACAACGAAGAAGAATTCGAGACCATCGTGAACCGCGGTCTTGACGCCTCGCTCAACAACGAAGTCCTTATCGAAGAATCGCTGCTTGGCTGGAAAGAATTCGAAATGGAAGTCATGCGCGACAAGAAGGGCAATGCCGTTATCGTCTGCTCCATCGAAAACCTCGACCCCATGGGCGTGCACACCGGCGACTCCATCACCGTCGCCCCGATCCAGAGCCTCGATGACCGCGCCTACCAGGCCATGCGTGACGACTCCCTGAAGGTCATGGAAGCCATCGGCGTGGAAACCGGTGGATCCAACGTTCAGTGGGCTATTCAGCCTGAAACCGGCCGCCGCATCATCATCGAAATGAACCCCCGCGTGAGCCGTTCTTCCGCACTCGCCTCCAAGGCGACGGGCTTCCCCATCGCCAAGATTGCAGCATTGCTCGCCGTGGGTTACACGCTCGACGAACTCCGCAACGACATTACGCAGACGACCCCGAGCTGCTTTGAACCGGCTCTCGACTACGTTGTCGTGAAGGTTCCGCGCTTCACGTTCGAAAAGTTCCCGAAGGCAGATTCCACGCTCGGCACCCAGATGAAGTCCGTGGGCGAAGCGATGGCCATCGGTACCAACTTCAAGCAGGCCATGCAGAAGGCGCTGCGCTCCCTCGAAACGGGATTCGGCGGATTCGGCGCCTGCGCCAAGTGCGAAAAGTTCAAGGAATACGACGACGAAACGCTCGCCAAGGAAGTCGCCCGCCCGAGCGCCGAACGCATCTTCGTGCTGCACGAAGCACTGCGCCGCAAGTGGGGCGTCGAGAAGTTGTACGAAATCACGAAAATTGACCGCTATTTCCTCCGCCACCTCGAAGAACTCGCCCTCTACGAAGACGAAATCCTTTCCGCAGGCTCTCTCGAAAACCTCGCGAAGGACCTGCCGCTCTTCCGCCAGGCCAAGGAACTCGGCTACAGCGATATCCAGATTGGCTACCTGTTCCACAAGACTCCCGAAGAGGTTATGGCGGTGCGCAAGCAGATTGGCCTTGTTCCGAGCTACTACTCCGTCGATACATGCGCCGGCGAATTCGAAGCCATCACGCCGTATTACTACAGTTGCTATGCTGAAAATTCCGAACCGGTTCGCGAAATTCCGGGTCACGGACACAAGAAGCGCATCATGGTGCTGGGCGGCGGCCCGAACCGAATAGGTCAGGGTATCGAATTCGACTACTGCTGCTGCCACGCCGCCTTTACGCTGCGCCGCGAAGGCTACGAAGTCATCATGGTGAACTCGAACCCCGAAACGGTTTCCACCGACTACGACACTTCGGACAAACTCTACTTCGAGCCGCTCACGCTCGAAGACGTGATGGGCATTTACGAACGCGAAAAGTGCGCGGGCGTCATCGTGCAATTCGGCGGCCAAACTCCGCTGAACCTCGCCATGCGCCTCAAGAAGGCCGGTGCAAATGTGGTCGGTACAAGCCCCGAAGACATCGACCTCGCCGAAGACCGCGACTTCTTCAAGCAACTGGTTGACAAGGTCGGCATCAAGCAGGCCGAAAGCGGCATCGCCCACAACGTGGAAGAAGCCCTCGCCATCGTCGAGAAAATCGGCTACCCCGTTTTGGTGCGCCCGAGCTTCGTTCTCGGCGGCCGCGGCATGGTGATTGTCTACAAGGAAAAGTACCTCCGCAAGTTCGTGGAAGAAGCCGCCGCCATTGGCGAAGGCAAGCCGATTCTTATCGACCGCTTCCTCGAAGACGCTACCGAACTCGACGTGGACTGCATCAGCGACGGCAAGCATACCGTCGTGGGTGCTATCATGGAACACGTGGAACCCGCAGGCATCCACTCCGGCGACTCCGCAAGCGTCATCCCGCCCATGACGCTCTCCAAGGAAATCCAGGACAAGGTTCGCGCCTACGCCAAGGAATTCGCAAAGGAACTCCACGTTGTTGGCCTCATGAACATGCAGCTCGCCGTGAAGGATGGCGAACTCTACATGATCGAAGTGAACCCGCGCGCCTCCCGCACAGTGCCGTTCGTCTCCAAGTCCATCGGCGTTCCGCTTGCAAGCTACGCAAGCCGCTGCATGCTCGGCGAAACCCTCGAACAGATTGGCTTTACCGAAGAAGTCCACGTGCCTTACGTGAGCGTCAAGGAAGCCGTGTTCCCGTTCGTCAAGTTCCCGGGTGTCGACATCACGCTTTCTCCGGAAATGAAGTCCACCGGCGAAGTCATGAGCATCGATCGCGACCGCGGCCTTGCCTACCTCAAGAGCCAGCTGGCATCGGGCAACAAGGTCCCGAGCCAGGGCAACATCTTCGTCTCGCTCAAGGACGAAGACAAGCAGAAGGCCGTCCCGCTCATCCGCCAGCTTGTGAACCTCGGTTACGAACTGTACGCGACCCGCGGCACCTCTACGATGCTCTACAACGAAGGCATCAAGACCCGCGCCGTGTTCCGCATCTCCCGTGGCCGCCCGAACCTGCTCGACCTTATCCACGATAAGGAAGTGCAGTGGATCGTGAACACCACCGAAACCGGCGCCGAAGCCATGGTCGATGAAATCCAGATGCGCTCCAAGGCGGTCGTCTCCGGCATTCCTATCACCACGACCATCGCCGCCCTCACCTCCACCGTCGAAGGCCTCATGGACAAACACGACTTCGGAAGATTCGAAGTGTGCAGTCTCCAAGAATATCATCGC
The DNA here is from genome assembly GCF_947305105.1 of uncultured Fibrobacter sp. Lineage (NCBI taxonomy): Bacteria > Pseudomonadati > Fibrobacterota > Fibrobacteria > Fibrobacterales > Fibrobacteraceae > Fibrobacter > uncultured Fibrobacter sp. Next base: position 105,892 of record NZ_CAMZCS010000006.1, read on the forward strand.
CACGTGAAGAAGTAATTTGCTATATTATAAATAAGCCGGCGTAAAGCCGACAAGCTCACAAAAGAGCCGTTTCCTATATCGTATTGATTTATCGACATAGGAACGGCTCTTTTTTTTGTTTAACCGAAAAAGGCTCGGATTAAACCTCCCTGCCAAAGGAGTAAAAATGGAAGCGAATCACATCCCGTTCGAACAGCTGCCCATCACGAACCGCTTCATGTTCGCTTTGGTGTTCAGCCACAAGCACATTGCAAAGCCTTTCCTAGAGGCCCTTCTCGGATTCAAGATTTTTGATTTGCAGGAACCGGAGCCAGAGAAAAGTACCGAAAGCAGCCCCTTTAACAAAGGTGTTCGCTACGATGTATTCGTAAAGGAACAGGGGCCCAAAGGCGAAATTACACGTACATTTGACATCGAAATGCAGATAGAAGATACTCACGAACTTCCGAAACGGGCCCGATACTATCAAGCACTGTGCGACTCAGAAGCCTTGAACAAAGGCGAATCCTATCGAAACCTCAAGGAACAATACATCATATTCATCTGCCCCGACGACATTTTCAAGCAAGGCCGAGCTGTTTACAGGTTCATGAATTTGGAAAAAGGTCATTCTGAGCATGAATTGGGCGACCTGTGCTTCAAAAATTTTTATATATTCAGTAAGTATAAGGATGTTGCCGAGCAGTCGGTTAAGGAATATCTTGAATACTTTGCGACCAACAAGGCTACGTCCAAGGAAACAAAGGACATTGAACGCCAACGGCAATGGTATCTGTCGGACAACGAAACAAGGAAGCGCTATATGACTTGGCAGCAAGAAATTGACGAAGCCGTATATCTAGAGCGCGAACGCGCCAATGCGGCAGAACGCCGCGCCGACGAGGCAGAATCCCGCGCAGACAAAGCGGAGTCCCGTGCCGACGAGGCGGAGTCCCGTGCCAACGAAGCAAAATCTCGTGCCGACGAAGCAATATCTCGAGCCGAAAAGTATGAGAAAATTCTCAAGGAGCATGGCCTTCTTTAATTTTAGAGGCTGCTCCTTCTTATCACTCAAAGTCTTGAGTATTTGTCGTACATCGAAACAAGGAAGCGCTATATGACTTGGCAGCAGGAAATTGACGAAGCCGTATATCTAGAGCGCGAACGCGCCAATGCGGCAGAACGCCGTGCCGACGAAGCAAAACGCCGTGCCGACGAAGCAAAGCGCCGCGCCGACGAAGCAAAGCGCCGCGCCGACGAAGCAGAATCTCGTGCCGATAGGTATGAAAAGATTCTTAGGGAGCACGGCCTTCTTTAATTTTTGCTGGACAATTCCAGCCACCGAGCCGGAATATCCCTTCAAAATTTTAAACGCAGACTCATCTGAGCCTGCATTTTTTCATTCATAACATCTGTCTTTGTCTCTATCGGCCTACTTCAAAACCATATATTGCGTTTTAGCTTTGCCGCATTTGACCATGTACACACCGCGACCTAGGCCTGCGCTTGTCATGGCATTGCGGAGTTCGCCAATATGTCCGGCCTCAAATTCGCCGACAAACGCGCCAAGCGGGCTAAATACTTTATATGTACGTTGAATATTTTGGGGTACAGAAAGCTTCCCGAAGGCAATTGCCGTTATTGAATCCGTGGGCGTGGTGCTGACGAGGCTGGTGTCACTCTTTGCCGTGTTAGTGTCGTTCTTTGCCGTGTCGGCGGGCGGTTCTACCTTTGGTTCCTGCCACAGAATGAATTCGACTGTCGTTGCACTACGGGCCGGAACGTTGTAACTGCACTTTGTATCGTCGACTTGGACTTTTTCGCCTTCCTTGAGGTTGTTATTGTCGTCGGTGACATAGGGTTTGAAACTTCCAATTTTTGTGTTTCCGAAATCAAAGTCCGCCTTGAATTCCTCGTTCTTGGAATTGAGAATGACGACTGCGATTTTCGTCTTGAGGGAATCGCGGTAGGCGGTGACCTTTACGTTTGCTTCCGGATTCTTGGTGGCGTCGATTCTCCTCGCGCCGGGGCGTGCGAAGCGGCTGAAGTTCCCCATGACCCAGAGTCGCTTGGTAGGCTCCACATTGTCGGGGTTGCCTTGTCCTTGCGGCCAGAGGGCTCCGTTGCCGCAACTGGCTTCACTGCAGGAATAAATCCACCAGAAATGCCAGGCGTTCATATTCGCAATAGTCAGGGCGTCGTGAATTACGCCTGCAACGCGGAGAGCACTTCCCATGCCCACGTCTTCCTTGTTGCTTCCAAGATCATAGACTTCGGTTTCCCAGAATTCCTTGCCGGCTTCGTGAATTTCTGGGTAGGCCGCAGGATCTCCGCCATATTCGTGCGTTCCGAAGATGTCCGTGTATTTCAGGGCGGCGGGATTGTTGAAGAAGGCTTTTTTGTAATTGGGGAATCCGTACCAGTTGATGGCTTCGGTGCCAATAATTTTGATGCCCGTGGTATCGAGAGTGGGACCAAGGTAGTCGCCGACCCAGCGCGCCAATTCATTGGGTTCATAGTGGTTGTCGCCGGTGCCGTCGGGCTCATTTTGCGACGAAATTGCATATAGATTCACGCCAGCCTTCCGCATGTCTTGCGTAAACTTCAAGATGGTGTTGGCCCAGTCTTGGGCGTGATTGAAATCCAGATGCTTTTTGTCGCCGTCGTAATTGACTGTGTATCTGGATGTCCATGGGGCTGCCCAGACTTTGACGCCGTATTCACTCGCCTTTTTTGCGATACTCGTTTCAGAGGTGGTACCATCCGGAGCGATGCGGATACGGTGCAGCGTAAGCCCTGCGCCACTGGTGGAGTCCCAAAGGAAAGCGGCATTCTTGTCGGTGATGGAACCGGCCCATGCCGAGGCGGCCCCAAAGCCGCTGATGCGCTGGTATTCTTTGCCGATGTCAACGTTTATCGTTGCGGCATTAGCAAGCGTGCCCAAAAATACAACGGAACACGCAAAAAGAGACAATTTCTTAATTGCAAACGACATAAAGCCTCCCATTCGAACTTTACTTACCATAAGATAAATTGGGAAATTCACTTTTTTCATACTCAAATTCAAATTCGTTTTGATAAAATGACAACAGAATGTTTTTTTTCGCATAGTCACCAAAAAAACGCTCGAAAATAATTTAAAGAAAAACGTTAAAATATAAAAAGGTATATTAAACGGTGTGACATCTAAAAAATACATTCAGCACAGATTGAAGATTCTAAAAAAAGCAATAATTTGTCTCACAGTTATTGTTATAGTCTGCATTATCGCCCTAGCGTGTTATATTTTTTATGCTGCATATATTCTGGGGAAAGCACCTGCTCCACATTACGAGGAAATGGATTACGCCCCCGAATACGAGCTTGACGACATCAATCCTAGGGTAAGCAACGGACCCCAAAAACATATAAAGAAAAGAGATTTTGATTACAGTATCGCAATCACAGATAAATTTATATACAATGATGGATTCGCCCCTTATCTAATTATTAACGCGACACAAAATGAAATCTTTACCACAGTCCATTACGTAAAAGATGAACACTGCCACTACACTCCCGATGGCGGGTGGTTCTGTGACCGGACAATCATTGGAAGCTGTCCAGCTCCCCAAATAACGAAATTACAGGCAGACAATCTTTTAAGAGCATACCTCAGTTTCAATGCAGAAGACACATCTGTTCCTCTTCACGGAAAAATTTTTTCGCCATTTGATATTTACGTCATAAGAAAAGACAAATACCTGGACGCTTCTATCATACATGTGCCAAAGCTTTCAGTCCGTGCAAAAAAATCAACCATGGCCTTAATTCAAGAATTGCAAAATACAGTCCCCGAAATAGAAACGCTTTTTCTAAATTGTCGAAATAAATTTAATTTTTAAGCACACCGGAGTTTATCATGAAAGTCGTCTTGTTTAACGGCAGCCGTCGCGAAAAGGGCTGCACCTACACCGCCCTGAACATTGTCACAGGCGAACTCAACGCCGCAGGCATCGAAACCGAAATCTTCTTTGTCGGGGGCCGCGTGCTCAAGGGCGAAACGGATGCCGTCGTCCACGAAGCCAAGGAAATCTTGAAGTCCGCCGACGCCGTGGTCTACGGCTCGCCGGTCTACTACGCCTCCCCCAGTGGCGAAATGCTGATGTTCCTCGACAGGCTCTACGGCCTCGCCGAAGCGGAACTGCTTTTCAAGCCCGCCGCCACGGTTGCATCAGCACGCCGCGCAGGCACCAGCGCCACCCTCGACGCGCTGAACAAGTACCCCACATTCGCGCAGCAGCCTCTCGTGGCATCGCGCTATTGGAACATGGTCCACGGTTCCAGTCCCGAAGACGTACTCAAGGACGAAGAAGGCGTGCAGATCATGCGCGAACTCGGCCGCAACATGGCCTGGCTTCTCAAAAGCATTGAGGCCGGCAAGCAGGCGGGCGTTTCGCAGCCTGTCGCCGAGAAGAAGGTGTTCACGAACTTTATCCGCTAAGAGTTAAAGCATGACCGAAAAAGAAAAGATGCTCGCGGGCGAGCTTTACGACCCCTCCGACGCTGAACTCGTAAGACTGCGCCAGACCGCGCATTCCCTGTGCCGCCAGTACAACAACCTCGACGAGACGGACGACGAGCGCGAAAGCATCTTGGACAAACTGTTTGTAAAGCGCGAGCCGGGCGTATACCTGCAAGGTCCGATTTTCTTCGACTACGGCGTGAATACGCAAATCGGCAAAAACACCTACGCGAACTTCAACTTCACCGTTCTCGACTGCGCACCGGTCACCATCGGCAAGAATGTCTTTTTCGGCCCGAATGTCGCCATCTACACTCCCCTGCATCCGCTCCGCTGGCAGGAACGCAACATGTTCAAGAAGCCCGACGGAACACTTACAGACAACGAATACGCGAAGCCCATCACCATCGGGAATAACTGCTGGATTGCAGGCAACGTCACCATCTGCGCGGGCGTTACCATCGGCGAAGGGAGCGTCATCGGGGCGGGCAGCGTCGTGACCCGCGACATCCCCGCAGGCGTCGTTGCCGTCGGAAATCCGTGCAGGGTATTGAAGAAAGTCGAGTAAAACAGGAATCATTATGAACGAAGCGGAAAACCGTCAAAAGATCATTGTCCGGACAAGCATCATCGGCATCGCGGCAAACATCGTGCTGTCGGCGTTCAAGGCATTCGTCGGCTTTGCAACAAATTCTATCGCCGTGACGCTCGACGCGGTGAACAACCTTTCCGACGCGCTGTCTTCGGTCATTACGATTGTGGGCGCGAAGCTTTCAAACAAGTTGCCCGACAAGAAACATCCGCTCGGCTACGGGCGGATCGAATACCTGAGCGCAATGGTGGTCGCGGCAATCGTGCTCTACGCCGGCGGCACCTCGGCTGTGGAATCGGTCAAGAAAATCATCCACCCCGAAGCGGCCGACTACTCCACTGTTTCGCTGGTGATTATCGCCTCGGCAGTAGTAGTGAAACTCGTACTCGGCAAATTCGTGAAGCGCCAGGGCGAACGTGTGAACTCGGGCGCTCTCGTGGCATCGGGCGCAGACGCATTGTTCGACGCCATTCTCTCCCTTTCGGTGCTGGCCTCGGCCATCGTCTTCGTTCTCACGGGAATTTCACTTGAAGCCTACGTGGGTCTCGTAATTTCGGGATTCATCATCAAGTCGGGCATCGGCATGCTGATCGAGACGCTGGACGACATTCTGGGCAAACGCGCCGACGGCGACCTGGTCAAGAAAATCAAGAAACTGCTCACCGAAGAACCGCAAGTCCATGGTGCCTACGACGTCATTCTCAACAACTACGGCCCGGACAAGTTCCTCGGTTCCGTGCACCTGGAACTCCCCGACACCATGACAGTCGAAGAACTCGACGAACTCACCCGCAGGGTGCAGGCTCGCGTGCATAAAGAAACCGGCGTACTTCTGACAGGCGTGGGCGTCTATTCCTACAATACCAAGAACGATGAAGCAGCCAAGATCCGCAGCAACGTCTTGAAGCTGGTAAAAGCACATGAATGGGCGTTGCAGCTCCACGGCTTTTACGTAAACTTCGAAGAAAAGGCAATCCGTTTCGACGTGGTCATGAATTTCGAAATCAAGCCGCAAGAAGGCCTCGACATCCTTTACAAGGAAATCAGCGAAGCCTACCCCGACTACGATTTACATATCGCCGCCGATATTGACGCATCGTAACGCCAACCAGACTGTTTCAATTCACAAGCTATCCTTGCGAAGCCGTAGGTTTATTCCAGGTAAACGACTTCACCCATTTGCGGCATGAGCACGGGCTTGCCCGATTCCTGGGCGGCACGTTTCGCATTTTCGAGCGGTTCGAAGTAAGTATGGTAAGCTAAGCAGAACTTAGAATGATGAACCGTCATGTAGCGGTTTGCATTCAGGTCCAGCATTTCTTTGCTGAGCTGTTCGGGCAAGGCATGAATTTGGTTCCAATCTTCATTGTACTGCCCGTTTTCCAAAATAGCCAGATCGATATCCGCAAATTTTTCACCAATCTTCTTAAAATGTTTACCATAGCCGCTATCTCCGCCAATCCAAACGGAACGCTTTGGCGTCTTGAATACAAACGAAGACCACAACGTTTTATTCGACCTTATTCCACGACCCGAAAAATGCCTTGCCGGAGTCGAGGTCACGTTAAAGCCTTCGCCCAGATCGGTTGAATCCCACCAATCAAGTTCTACGAGTTTCTCAACGGGGTATCCCCAGTATTCAAAATGTTCACCCACACCAAGCGCCGTCATCACACGCTTTACGCGCGGTTCGAGTTCCTTCACGGCCTGATAATCCAGATGATCCCAATGATCGTGCGAAATAACCAGGCAATCGATATCCGGCATGTCAACAGGCTTGTAAACGTCGGTTCCCTTGAACATCTTGTTCACAAAGCTTACTGGCGAACCCTGATAAAATACGGGATCCACAAGAATCTTCTTCCCAGATAAGTTCATCAAATACGAAGAGTGTCCGAACCAGACAATCCAATCCTTATCGGCAGGGAGCATTTTCAAATCCGTCTTGACGACTGTTAGCGCTGTATCGGGAACGGTTTGCGATCTTTTGCCGAACAAGAATTCAAGCGTCGTTTCAAACAAGTTCTTATCGCCTGTCATCATGGCGGTCTTTTCGTCATTCACGAACTTTTGACCATCGTAATGCGGTGACTGTTTGATGCGTTCAAGACGATCGCCTTGAGGAATACGCCCAAATTTTGCCTGGTTCAGGAATAGCACGCCAGCGGCTCCAAGAATAAAAAGGGTCGAAAGTGCGATAATCATAATTTTCATTTTCTTCGTTAGTTTTTTCACGTCTGGTCCGTTACCATACCTAAAGTTAGCTCTAAGTCAAAATAAAAAAAATCCATTCTCCCAAAGATAACGCTCTCCCGGATTACCCGAGAGAGCGTTGTTTTGGCTTTACGTCCGTTTATTTCACGAAAACGGCGAGAAGTTTATGCGCCTCGTCGCCTTCGACAAAACGGATTCCACCTACGTTATGGTACTCGAATCCCGAGAACTGCTGCAATTGCAGTGCCGCAAATTCGCGGTCCTGCGAATAGCAAAGATTCAGCCGGTAGTTTCCATTGTCGCTTGTTTTAGGCCGCCCCTCTCTTTGAATTGTTGCATCCAGAGATTCCAAAGACGCTTCGACAATCGCCTGGACTTTTTGCCCTTCCGTGGGGCTAAATTTCGGTCTTGATATAGGGCTTATTGAAGAGGGCGTTAGCCATCTCCATCTTGGAAATGTTTTCCATGTTCTTTCTCTTTTTTTAAATGAATGATGTCGCGCACCCGGTAAGGGCCGCGGCTATTTACTAGTGTTTAAGGCTTGGAGAAAGAACTTGCTAACAGAGCATTCGCTCTAGCGTGTAAACGTAATATTCTTTAGGTTTTTGATAAACTAGCGGTAAAGGGAAGCCGCAATGGATGCAAATAGTTGACCGCGCGATTTTAGTCGCAAACGGTGTAGCCTGTTTAGATGTTGCCGAACTGCGCCCGCGAAAGCATCGCCCACGTTGTCCGCGAACACGACGAACTTTCAATCGAAGGTTTCGCGCAGAATCCCAAGGACCGCTGCTACCTCTGCAAGAAATCCGTATTCGGCCTGATCGGACAAGTCGCCGACGAACTTTCGCTCCGCTACATCTGCGAAGGCTCCAACACCGACGACAATCGCGATTACAGGCCGGGCCACCGCGCCATCGCCGAACTGGGAATCAGAAGCCCCCTGCGGGACTGCGGTTTTTCAAAGGCAGACATCCGGGAACTCTCCAGGCAGTTGAACTTGCCGACCGCCGAAAAGCCCTCGTTCGCATGCCTTTCCAGCCGTTTCGTGTATGGCGAAACCATCACGGAACAGAAACTCCGCATGGTAGAAAAAGGCGAAGAATTCTTGCGGACTTTGGGAATAAAGCAACTGCGGGTGCGCATCCACGGCGAAAACGTCGCCCGCATCGAGGTGCTGCCCGAAAATTTCGATACGGTGCTAAAAAATCGCGAACAAATTTTCGCGACTTTCAAGAATATCGGGTTTGCGTACGTGTCGCTGGACCTGCAGGGCTACCGAACCGGCAGCATGAACGAGACTCTGCCTGCAACGGAACGCAGCATCGCAGCGATTTAAGCGAACTTAATGCCTTATTTTTTGCCGAAACCCAGCTTTTTCACCCAGGCGCGGACTTCTTCTTCGGATTTGGCGGTCTTGCTCCCGCGAATGGAAAGGGCATCGCCAGCCTTGACGTTTGCGCCCTTGGAAAGTTTCACCACCGTAGGAACCGCGGCGGAGCCATCGGAAGTTCCCTCGTGGCTAAAGAACGGGATAACCGTCTTGCCTTCCAGCTTCATGTTCTCAAGGAAAGTCCACATGGGCATGGGCAAATCGTACCACCAAACCGGGAAACCGACGAAAATCGTCTCGTACTGTGAATAATCATGTGCGGAAAAATCCACGTTGATTGCAGGGCGGATGCCTTTATCCTTTTCGACTTTAGCCCGATCCACCGTTTCGTTGTAAGTCAACGGATACGGGTCTTTTGCCAAGACGCGAATGTAGTCCGCTCCGGTTTCGTCTGCAATCCAGTGAGAAATTGTTTTCAAATGCCCCGACCAGGTAAAATAGGCAACCAAGATTTTGGAATTGCCAGTCAAACGCGCATCCTCGTTAGTATCGGTGGGGTTGCGTTCGGCACAACCGCTAAAAAGGCTCGCAACAAGGAGCAGGGTAAAAGCGACGATGGATATTTTTATTCTTGAAAATTTCATAAGATTTTCCCCTGTTATTTTATTTTGTCAAAAATTTTTCGGTGAGATTCGCCCCATTCAATCATAGAATCGATAATCGGCAGAAGGCTGCGTCCCAGTTCCGTTATAAAATACACAGATCGAGGAGGAAGCTCCGGAAATACAGTCTTGCCCACAAGCCCGTTGCGTTCCAGTTCCTTGAGTTGGATATCCAAAACGCGAGGCGCGGCCTCGGAAAGACGGCGGTGAATTTCACTTGGTCGAAGTTCGACATTGCGGAGCTCGTCAAGAATACAGCAATTCCACTTGCTGCTCATCAGGCTCATCGTCAGCCGAAGGGGACAAGTCAGGTCGATTGGATTTTTTCTCTGGTACATCGTTTAACAAATTAGAAAATATCCCCATTTTGTGGGCATACCGAAAAATTATTCGTGTACTGAAAATTTTTTCGGATATTGCGATTTTTTGCAAGTAGGTATAAATTTTGAATGTCGAACAAAAAACAATCAAAAAAGGATAAAAAATGAACAAAGAAAAAAAGATTGCAGGCATTCTCAACGCCATTGAACTTTACGCCGAAGCAGGTCGCAAGGGTGAAGGTAAGCTGGTCGGGCAAGCATTCATCCCAGAAGCAACCATGACCTGGGTCGCTGACGGAAAAATCACAGCCGTGCCTATCGCCGCCCTCGCCGATGCCCTCGACAAGACCGGAGCAGAAGAAGTGACCTACGAAGTTTCAGACATCACCCTTGCACAGGATGTCGCATTTGTCCGCATTGAATCCTCCTTCAGCAAGTTGGGAAGTTTCAGCGACATGTTCACACTCGCTGAACAGGCCGACGGGACCTGGAAAATCGTAAGCAAAATCTACCACGCAAAATAATTCGTTTACAAACAGTGCTCTCCCGGATTATCCGAGAGAGCGCTATTTTTAGCTTTATGTCCGTTTATTTCACTAAAACGGCGAGAAGTTTACGCGCTTCGTCACCTTCGGCAAATCGGATTTCACCTACGTTATGGTACTCGAATCCCGAGAACTGCTGCAATTGCAGTGCCGCAAATTCGCGGTCCTGCGAATAGCAAAGATTCAGCCGGTAGTTTCCATTGTCGCTTGTTTTAGGCCGCCCCTCTCTTTGAATTGTTGCATCCAGAGATTCCAAAGACGCTTCGACAATCGCCTGGACTTTTTGCCCTTCCGTGGGGCTAAATTTCGGTCTTGATATAGGGCTTATTGAAGAGGGCGTTAGCCATCTCCATCTTGGAAATGTTTTCCATGTTCTTTCTCTTTTTTTAAATGAATGATGTCGCGCACCCGGTAAGGGCCGCGGCTATTTACTAGTGTTTAAGGCTTGGAGAAAGAACTTGCTAACAGAGCATTCGCTCTAGCGTGTAAACGTAATATTCTTTAGGTTTTTGATAAACTAGCGGTAAAGGGAAGCCGCAATGGATGCAAATAGTTGACCGCGCGATTTTAGTCGCAAATGGCGTGGCGTGTTTGGAAGTTGCCGAACTGCGATTGCTATACCCTTGAAGGCTACCGCTTCGCGATGTCCGCAATGAAACCTGCCGGCCCAACCTGCGTGTAAGCAGTGTTGCATCAGCTGTTGATTCTCGAGACAGGTATAACGGATTATCGGCAAAATCGTGAGCAGTGAAAACTTTCTCACTTTCTGCAACCTGACCAAGTTCAGTGCCGTAATCGTAAACAAAAGAACCCTCGACAATAGCAGAAAGAATCGCGAATAACGCGACTGCAATCATCGACAGAATATTTTGTTTAATACGCTTCATTGTACTAATAATGTACAAATCTACGCCTTCATGAGTTTCGCCACATAATGCACCGTGACGGCAAACAGCACGACGATGGCGATATAGTCCGCGAAAAAGAGGGCGTAGCCGCGTTCCGTGTCAAAGAAGAAAAACGGCTGCTGCAGGAACATGTATTTCCAAAGCCCGCGAATGGCGAAGGCGTAAATTCCGTAACCCGCCACGAGAGCGGCAACCACGCGGGTTGCGACAAGTGCCGCCTTTGACTTGAAAGCGCCCGCAAGTCCCAAGCGGTTTGCAATCAGACTCACATGCAGCCCGATGTGGAGCGACATGAACACGTAATACCAGTGGCTTGCGAGCAGGTGCGCCGTACGGGCAAAATTCGAGCCGCTTTCGATGCCAAGCCAAGCAAACACATGGGTCGAGAGCATCACGCCGCTCACCATCAAGAACAATACGCACACGATAACGCCTGCGTTAATGATGGTCCGCACGATGCGGAATGCGTTGTAGCGGCCCTTGAACAACGAAAGGAAGAATCGCCGGTTCAGCGTGATGTGCACCGCCCACAGAACAAGCAGCACCACGCCCAGAATCTCGTGAACGGCAGTCGATTCAAAGAAATAATTGCCGCCCATCAGCACGAGCGTCGCGACCGTCATCGCGATATCAAGCGGCATACGGATTTTGGCGGAAATAGGCATATCAAGGAATATACATTATTTCGTCTTCACGCCGTTTTTCTCGAGCCACTTGGCCACATCTTTCGAGAGGCTCGAACCGCCGGAGTAATGTACCGAAAGGCCTTCGCCGATTTTTGCGTTGGGCGCGAGTTTCGCTATCGCGGTGATGCTCTGGCCAAATCGCCCGCCGCCGTGGGAGCAGAACGGCAGAATCCGCTTGCCCGTAAAGTCGTAACTTTCGAGCAAAGTCGCGATAGGCATCGGGATACTCGCCCACCAGTTGGGGTAACCGATGATAATCGTTTCGTAATCGGCCCACTTCTTTGCGTCAGGCTTTTTCTTGAGGGCCGGGCGCGCCTGTTTGTGCTGGTCGTTCTGCGCCTGCTTCAAGACGGTGTTGTAGTCGTCGGAATAGGGCTTCACGAGTTCAAGTTCCACCATGTCGAAACCGGTCTGTTTCTTGATTTCGCGGGCGACACCACGGGTATTCCCGCTCCAGGAATAGAAAACAATCAGCGCACGGGATCCGCTTTTCGGGTTCGACGCCGCTTGCGTCTTTTCGCCCTTAAAGCCCGCCGCTTCCTGGGTCACAAATGTTCCCTTGACGCCTGCACCCGCATTCATAGCAAGCCGGAGCCCCACATTGTAACTCTTGCTGGATTGCTGCATGGCTCCGCGATAGGCGCTGCGGAGGTTCTTGCCGAAATCGTTCCAGCCGCCACCGCGATGCACGCGCCTTGTGCCCGAAGGTTTGCCCGCCGGATCAACCGTCACGCTTGTCGAGCCCGCAGAAACACCGTAATCGCCGTAAAAGTCAAAGCACCATTCGCCCACATTCCCGTAAATGTCATAAAGCCCGAAGGGATTGGGCTTGAATTTGCCCACGGGGAGCGTGTTCCCGCGATAAACGCCGGGGCGGGTTTCCAGAACCTCGTCGTTGAAATAGTTCTGCTCGATTTGATACGGATAATGCCCGTAAAAATTCACGTCGTCTGCACCGGGAGCCTTCTTTGTGTAGAATGGCGTGGTCGTGCCGCCTCGGGCCGCGTATTCCCATTCCGCTTCGGTAGGGAGCCTGTAGCCATTCGCCTCACGATTCCAGCTAACCGCATCGCCTTCGATAGCGTAAACGGGAGTGCGTCCGTCGCGTTCGCTTAACTTGTTGCAAAAACGAGCCGCTTCGAGCCACGTGATGTTTTCGACGGGCAAGTCATCACCCTTGAAACTGGAGGGATTTTCGCCCATCACTTCGCGGTAAAGCTTTTGCGTCACCTCGTATTTGCCCAAGTAAAAATCGGAGACTTTCACCTTGTGCAGCGTCTCGTCGTTGACGCGCCAGTCCTCGTTTGCGGGACTTCCCATGTTGAAAGTCCCGCCCTTGATAAGCACGAAGCCGTCGGGTGCAGGTGCCGCCGCAAAAGTTCCTACCGTCATAAGGCCAATAAATGCGCAAGCGAGAATTCTGGCAAACATTATTTCAACTTCCCGTAGTCTTCGTCGCTCACGGGCTCAAGCCATTCATTGCTTCCGCCTTCGCCGGGAACTTCGATTGCCAAATGCTGGAACCAGGAATCCGGAGCAGCCCCATGCCAATGCTTGACACCAGCCGGAATATTCACCACGTCGCCGGGCTTCAATTCCACCGCCGGCTTGCCCCATTCCTGATAGTAGCCGCGGCCCGCTGTAGCAATGAGAATCTGCCCACCGCCCTTCTTTGCATGATGGATATGCCAGTTGTTGCGACATGCCGGTTCAAAAGTCACATTCCCGACCCCCACCTGTTCCTTGCTGATCATGTCGAGATAGCTCTTGCCCACGAAATACTTGGCGTAGGCGTCGTTCGGCTTGCCCACCGGGAACACGCTCCAGTCCTTGCCTGGCATGTTTTTTGCGACCGTTGCGACCTTCGTCTCAGCCACCGCTTCCTTGAGCAGTCGCAGCGCGTTCAGCGTGCGCGGGTAACCGCAATACGGCAAGCAGTTGTAAATCGCCTGTTCCACGTAATCGGTCGTGCGAATCTTGAGGTTCGCGCCGATATGCGCCTTGAGCTGCGGCTCCGTTCCCAAGTTCACGAGAATCGCCATCGTCAAAAGTTCGCGGGTATTCAGGTCAAGCCCCTTGCGGGTGTAGTAATCGCCAAAGCAGTTGCTCGCAAGGAAGTAGTTGATAGTCGGCATACCGCTCTTGCCGTTCTTCGCCATGTCGCGGAAAGTCTGGCCGAACAGCGTTCCCTGCGCGTCGGCACCCGCCTCCAAGCGGGACTGCGCCGTCACCGTCGCACGGTTTTCGTCCACCTTCACGTTCTTCGCCTTGAACACGCTGCGGGCAATTTCAACCGCATCCACCGTCCGCGGGAACCCGGTGTAGGGGGCACACTGGTAAATCGCCTCGAGAATCTCTTCGGGAGCAAGCCCCTGCGCAAGCGCCGTCGCCACTTCTTCTTGCAAAAGAGCGCCCGACTGCTGCGTCACAAGCGACACCAGGCGAATCAACTCCACCTCGCGCTTTTCCACAAGCGGAGTCGTCGTCGGAACCTCGTTCTGCGTGAAGTTGTCCATCACGGCACGCAGTTCCTTGTCTTGCGAAAGCGCCTTAGCCTCGCCCTGCGGGCAGCAATCACACGCGGCAAGCACCGCACCCATACCAAGCATCGTCATAATCGTCCCTAGTTTCATGGTTTATTCCTTTTTTTCTACGCCTTTAATATAAATAAATGCGCAAACCCCGCAAAATACCATTTTTTCATGCTCAGTATGCGTGAAACGCATAGTGAAAACGACAAAATTCCGTTTCTTTTCCATTTTGTCATTTTATGACACTCTAAAAATATATTTTTGCTCTTGCATGGTCAAAAGGCTTCATTTTCCTCAAATAAGCCAATTGACTCAAGTTTCACCACTTGCACCAGCACGAGGAAAAATGTATATTGACTATAGTTCAATTCAACAATGGAGGTCATCATGGCACTAGCAATCGCATCAGTACCGATACTGACCGGCGAAGCGTCGGACAGGTTTGACCTCATGATGGAAGAAAGCGAAAAGCGTCGCGGTTCCATCGATTTCTCCAAGCAGATTGAACAGGCCAGGGACATTCTCTCCAAGGCCGATTTTAGAGAATTTAAGTAATGAACTTTCTCCAACAGAATTGCCGCTTTGGGTTCTACACTCAAGGCAAGGCCGCCCTATGCAAATATTGAGAAGAACATCCCCCGCGAAAAGATATACAGCAGTTATCCGGCAGTCATGATCGGTCGTCTCGGAATTAGCCAAAATTTCCAAAGCAAGCATTTGGGAAGCGACGTCCTGAGTTTTATAAAGGCTTGGTTCGTTGATCCGCTTAACAAGATCGGTTGCCGTTTTTTGCTGGTAGATTCCTACAACAAGGAACGAAACCTCAAATTCTATCAGAACAATGAGTTCAAATTCTTGTTCAGCACTGAAGAACAAGAACGCGAATTCCGGGGACTCGCAACAGAGAAGCCATTAAACAGTCGCCTGATGTATTTCGACTTGATTGAATTAAAGAAAAGGAACAGCAATCCTAAGTAAGGCGCAAGCCTACTTCACCCACTTGTCGACTTCTTTCTGGGCTTTGTCGCGTTCGTTCTGGGCCACGTGTCCGTAGATGGCAAGGCCGGGGGTCACATTCGCGCCGGTCACCTTCTTGAGGCGCTGCACACCCGAGAGGCCGCTGCCTTCGTGGGTCACGAACGGGTGAATCGTCTTGCCCTTCAGGTTATACTTCTCGAAGAAAGTGAACATGGGCATGGGCATTTCGCCCCACCACACCGGGTAACCGACGTAAATCTCGTCGAATTCTTCGGGGTTCACGTTCACCGGCTTGATGGCCGGGCGTGCGTCCTGCGCAAGTTCCTTCTTGGCCACGTTAATGCAGTCGTCGTATTTCTTGGGGTATTCCTTCGCGGGCTCCACATGCAAAAGCGTGCCGCCCGTCTTTTTCGCAATCATCTCGGCAATGATTTCAGTATTGCCCTTGGAAATGTTCCCGACGGTGTAGTTTTCATCGGCACGGGAATAGTAAACGACGAGGATTTTCTTTTCTGCTGCCATAGAGACTCCTAGAAGAAGTGATAAAAGAATCAAGGTGATTTTTTTCATGGAATCCGCCTTTTTTGTTAAAAATTTCTTGAACCGGTTGAGTATAATATAAATAAATCTAGAACGGCCGCGTAATGCGTAATTTTTATGCCCACTATGCGTGTGATGCATAGCGGAAGTAACCATCTGCTCTTGAAAAAAACAAATAATCCATTTTCGGGCTAAAATTCCATTTGAACAGGCGCAAAATTTGCGACCGTTGGAAAGCCCTTAAATTCTTCATTTAGGGAGTTGTTGATATGCTTGAAATTGCGAGTCTTTTCTGCTCATTGCAAATATACAATCTCGCAATGTCATATTATGACATTTTCAAAAAAAATGTAAAACTATGCCTTCAAAGCATATCTTTTATGCGAAATAAGTATTTTGATTTATGGCGGGATTTGGTTATTTTTAGGGCATGAGGTGGTTCAAGCGTGCAGAATAGCAAAGGGGCGGCCCCAACGGTCAAGTTGAATTCGGGTTTCGACATGCCGGTTCTCGGGCTTGGCACTTGGACTTTGCGCGGCAAGGTGGCTGAAGACGCTGTCTATGTCGCCATCAAGAACGGGTATCGATTGATTGATACGGCAAAATATTAAGACATCGACGACTCAGACACCGCTACGAGAACTGGTGAAAATCGTCAAGATTTTAGTCAAACTGGATAAAAAAGTACATTTTTTATCCAATACAGTACATTTATTGAATAAAAAAAGCTATTTTTATGGGTAAAGGACGGTTCATCCTATGAAGATAGCCATACAAAACCAGCGCAAGGAACGGGACAGACTTCTCGGTCTGCCGTATATCCCCCGTCAAACCATATACGACTTTGACGAATTGCTGAAAAGCCCAAACATCAAGCTTTTGACGGGGCCGAGGCGTGTCGGAAAATCCACCCAGGCCCTTTTGATGTTGCGAGGCAAGAACTTCGCCTACCTGAATTTTGACGATAACGAACTATTGAACAAGTGGGACGAACAGCAGGCCGAACAGCTGCTCAGCGAAATCTATCCGAATTACGAGTACCTGCTACTGGACGAAGTGCAGAACATTGACGATTGGGATGTCTGGGTAAATAAACTTTATCGACGTGGCGTGAATTTGGTCATAACCGGCAGTAACGCCAAAATGCTTTCTGGCGAAATGGCAACCGTACTAACTGGCCGCTACCTTGAAATCAACATGCTGCCATTTAGCCTTGCCGAAGCATCGCAGTTTGCTAGCCGCTTGGGTAATGCGGAAAAAATACAAGACGACTTCTTGAAAAACGGCGGTTATCCGGAGACTTTTACTCAAAGGTCTATTACCCAGAGTTATTTACAGACCCTTTTCGATTCCATTCTGTACAAGGATATTGTCAGAAGACATAAGATCAGAAACGCAACTGACTTGAACAATGTAGCCATGTTTCTTTTGTCCAATTTCACGGGAACATTTAGCTACAACGACGTGGCCGATGACCTTGGGCTCTCTAGCGTCACCACAACAAAAAAGTTCATGGATTACTTGCACGAGCCGTTTCTGTTTTATTATCTGGACAGGTATAACAACAAACTAAAGTTGATGAAAAAAGCGCCCCGCAAGGTGTATGTGGTTGATAACGGTTTTGTTGCATCGAAGGCTTTCAATTTGAGCGAAAATCTCGGGAAATTGCTGGAAAACCAGGTCTTTGTGGAGTTGCTCCATCGCGGGTATGACACCGAAAAGACTTTGTTCTATTACCATTCCCGAAACGACAAGGAAACCGACTTTGTACTTCGTGAAGGCAACAAGGTCAAGGAACTTATCCAGGTTTGCTACGACATGTCCAAAGAAAAGACTATAAAGCGGGAAGTGGACAGCATCGTCGAATGTGCGGGAGAACTAGGCTGCGACAACCTGACTATTGTGACATGGAACGAGGAAAGGACTATCGAAAAGAAAGGCTACACAATCAAGATTGTGCCTGTGGGTAAGTTTTAAACGTCCACTATTCACTTGACGCATAGCGGATTTATTATATTCTCCCCAAAAGGGGCTTTTTATGTTTGTCGAGACCTACATTTTACGATTGCTGGCCGGGTTCCTGGAATACGGGACGCTTTCTGCCGTTGCGGACAAGCTCTACACTTCGCAGCCGGCGGTGAGCCGCGCGTTCAAGAAGCTGGAAGACGAAATCGGTGCTCCGCTCTTCGAGCGCAAAAAGAACCGCATCGAGCTGAACGAGAAGGGACGCACGGTCGCCGAATACGCGAAGCGCATCATGGATTTGCAGGGCGAAATGCTGGAAAAGGTAAGCCCGCAGGGGGCCATGCGCATGTTCTCTATCGCGTCGGTGGCCATTCTCCCTGCCATGCGGATGGTGCAGGAACTGCAGGAAAAATACCCCGGCGCGCAGGTCACTTACGAGATTATCGACAACGAGTCGGGCGTGCTGAAGGCGCTGAACGAAGGCACTGCGGACATCGGCATCACGCTTAGGGCCCCACGCGCAAAGAAATACCGCGCCGAAAAATACATGCAGGAGCGGCTCTCGATTGCGCTCCCCAAAAAGCACCCGCTTGCGAAGCGCAAGTCCATCCGGCTCCGGGAACTCAAGGGCGAAACCATCATCCAGCGCAGCAACGTAGGGTTCTGGGAGCAGGTCAAGCGCAAGAAGATTCCCGACGTCACCTTCATCAAACACGACAGCACGAAGGGCATTTCAAAGCTCATCGAGCAGTCTTCGCTGTTGACGTTCGTTTCGGACCAGAAGTTTGATTACGAAATTCCCAAGGACCGCAAGATTGTACCGCTCGCTGACCGCGAAATGAACGTGGAATTTTTCAAGGTGAAGTTAATGAAATAGCGCGCGGGCGTTGCATTTTCGCGACTCACTTCCTGATGAACTTTTCGTCGGTCTTGGGCATGGTGTTGTCGGGCGTGTAGCGTTCGACAGTCATTTTCAAGTCGTACTTGTCGCGGAGCTTCGCAATCGTCTTCATCATGGGCGAAGCATGGTGCACGTCGATGGCCGCCTGGCTTTCCCACGCGTCAATCAACAAGATGGTTTCGGGATCGTCCAGCGACTGGAAATATTCGTAGCGGATGTTGCCCTTCTCGGCACGGATTTTCGCCACCGTTCCGCTAGAAACCATCTCTTCGGCGAACTTCTTTGCCGCCCCGTTCTTACCCGTATAGCGCAGGTTTACCGTAATGTTGCTCATGGCACTCTCCGCAAAAACGCTCGCAGCGAGCGCAAGGATTGAAAATAGTGTTAAAAATTTGAGTTTCATTTTGCCACTCCGAAATGTTTCATATGTAATATAAATATTTTCGGAGTATGCGCAAAATGCTTAATTTTCATGCTCAGTATGCGCATGACGCATAGCGAAAACTTAAATTCTCACGCTGAGCACGGCGCCTTTGGTGTCGTCGTAAAATAGCGGGGCGATGGTAACCTTGGGCGGGGTCAGCTTTTCGCCGACTTTTTCCTTGTAGAACACGCTGCCGATGTACCAGCCGATGGAGGCTCCCATCAGGGTGCCCGCGACGGCGTCGGAAAACCAGTGGGCCTCCCCTTTTGCGCCGAGCACCATGCTTGTCGCGATATAGCCCGCATACAGGGCGCAGCCCGCCACGACGAGGGGCTTGTCGCGGTTGTAGCTTGCGATGCTCATGGCCATAGCCGCGTTGGTCATGGAATGTCCCGAGGGCCAGCCGTAAAAGACGCCGCGCCTAAAAAATCCCCATTTGAAATCGCGGGAACGCTCGCCACTGTTGAGTTCTGCGTCAGGGTGCTCGCGTGCCGAAATCGCCTTGAGGATGTTGTTGTAGAGGAAAGCCACGGCGGTAGCCTGCACGGCGACGGCACCGGTGTTGTTCAGCGCGCGGTTGTCGCTGATAAAGTACATGTAGCCCGGAACAAGAATCGGGAAAAATGTCCCCATCATCATGCCGGGAGTGAACGCAATGCCGTAAACAAGTTGATCCTGACGTGCCGCAAAACGGGCCACCATCAGGTCGTTATTTTCCATTGAGAACTTGTACGTGAGCGCACCGCCGAGCATGTGGAATCCGAGCGGCCAGCCGAACGCACTCAGCAACATGTTATGGCCCAGATGGTCGAGCGGGGAAAGCTTTTGTGCGGCATCGACATTCGCCGAGGTTACTGCAGAATCCACGGTTGTTGAATCAATCGAAGGCGTTTCGGCATGAGCGAAACTTGCAAATGCCGCGAGCAGCACAAGCACCAATATCTTTTTAAATGTCGCTAACGATTGTTTCATATATCCATATAAAATATACAAACACTCTAGATTCATTTTTTTTTGCTATTTTGACAAAATTTTACCCGTTCCGCAAGGATTTCAAAAGT
Organism: uncultured Fibrobacter sp.; assembly: GCF_947305105.1. NCBI lineage: Bacteria > Pseudomonadati > Fibrobacterota > Fibrobacteria > Fibrobacterales > Fibrobacteraceae > Fibrobacter > uncultured Fibrobacter sp. The sequence continues at coordinate 126,032 of NZ_CAMZCS010000006.1, forward strand.
TGTTCCGTCGGCCTTGCTGATTGCGCCGAATTTCATCTATCGCTTAACACGCTTTACGGAATGTTTTATCTTGCCTATGATAAAGTTCAGTTCCAGCGAGGATTCTGTTTCCGTTGTTTCTAAATCCGGCATAACGATGTTTGTGAGAATCTCTCCGAAATGCTGCATTTTCGAATGCTTTTCCTCCTTGTCGCCTTCTTTATGCAACTCCACAAGTTCTCTCTTGAGTTCTCGAACAGCCGCAAAAGTCTCGATGATGGCGAAAGTTGTGTTAATCGCCGTCTTGCTTTTTAAGATTGTCGCAAGCATATAGAGGCCTTTTTCTGTGAAAGCGTAGGGTAAAGATCTGCTTTTGGCCGAATAATTTGTGGACGAAATTTTCGTCCGCAAAATTTCAACTTCGTCCTTTGACAATTTTGAGGAAAATCCCCCCCCCCGCAGAAACCTAATCTGCGTTGTCACCTTGTAACGCCTAGCTTTCTTTTTCTGCCTGAATCTTCTGCGATTCCTTCAGCACTTCGTCCAACGTAAAATCTTCTTGAGTAAAGAAGAAGGTGTTCTTGCCCAAATCCTTGAGCGAAGCCCCGAAGTGGTAGGCCGTATCGTCTATGAACAAGAATCGGTCGTGCATCCCGTAACTAGGCAGAACTTGCATCGGGCTATCGGGATATTGTTCGTTGTAAGTGGCTAGGTCCATTTCAAGGACTTTGCTTTTGTCATAGGTGTAGATTGTCACGGAAACGCCTTTTTCCCGCTTGAGCATCATGGCCAACGTTTTTTCAGTCACGTACCTGTCGACAAGTACGATTCTTTTCTTTGCCTGACGAATCAGGTCGCAGACAAATACATAGGCATCGAACTCCTGGTTGTTGTAAAATAAACCCTTGGATTTGAGCTCGCCACGGTCCATTGCCTCGAAAAGTTCGTCAAATTTACGGTCATGGTCAAACAAATGCTCGTCATGACCGGTCAAGCGGCTGTCCTGTTCCAAATCCTTTGCTTCTACATTTGAAAGACGGTTGATAAGACCGCCGTTACCCATCATAAGGTGACGCAATTGCACGAAAGCGTCCATTATAGCGAGAGACACCTTAATTGCCGTTTTGGTACGCAAAACAGCTGAAAGCATTGCCACTCCTTGCTCAGTAAAGGCAAACGGCATCTTACGCAAGCCCATTTTCTCAGAATTGGACATCACAATTTGTGATTTCCAATTTGAAAATTCCAGCTCTGTCAACTGAAAACAATTCCTTTCCGGGAACCTTTCCATATTTCGCTTGACGGCCTGATTTATGGCCCTCGTTTCTACCCCATAAAGCGTTGCTAGATCGCGATCAAGCAACACCTGCTTGTCACGAATGACCAGAATCATCTTTTCTACGCCTGATTCCTCCAGTAGGTTCGGAATCGCAATCTCTTTTTCATTCATCTTCTACTCCAATCCGCCTACAAGCAAAAAAAAGGCGGGGTAAAGTGTTCTTGATGCAAATATACATTCCTCGTATGTCACATTATGACAATCGGCGAAAATCGCGAAAATTTTGGGAATTTTGAGGAAAATTGACCCCTGCAGGCGGTTGAAATCTGCGTTTTTACGCTTTTTTCTTGCCTTCCGGGCGTGGCGTCACCTTTTGACAGCGGAATAATCTATATTTTGAATGAAAATAGAGTTTTTGCTCTTGTTCTCCTCTTGAAAACTAGACACTTTCACGAACAAGGAGAATAAGGCGAACGCTCACGTCTGCGACCGGCGTATGCCAGCCGCATCGTTTTGCTACATGGTCTATTGTTTTATAGCAGTTTGCCTGTATGCAAACGGCCTTTTGGGGCGTGAGTTGTTTGCGCTTATTTTGTTCGGGCAGTCTAGGCCTTCAAGAGGTAAGTGCATTCAACTCCACGCCTTTTTTGTATCCAGAAAATGCTTGGAAGAGTCTGCAAGAACGAGGGTGAACGCTCGTTGAGTATCGCTCTTGTTCTTCTCTTGAAAACTAGACACTTTCACGAACAGAAAGAATAAGACAATAACTCGCCTTCGCCTGTGGGTTGCATGGGCGTAGTGTACCCTGGGCGTATTGTACGCTTAGGGTGGTGTGCCTTTGTAAGGTCCCTGAGCATGTTGAAGGGCCGAACAATTGCACATGTTGCGAGCTATTGTATTCTTTTGAAAATGTCGCGCTTTTAGGCGAGGAGTGAGTCGGCTCCCCGCCGTTCTTTTTGCCTGCACCCCGGCCAAGCGAATCGGCCAGAACCGCTCCCGCGAGAGTGAACTCGTTCACTTTCAAAATGGAGCGATATGGCCCAGACTCGACAGAAGAAGAATGTACTCAGGGTTTTTGAAGGCTTTGCTGGTTATGGCGGAGCATCCTTTGGATTGAAAAGAGCAAAAAAAGCTTTGACGAATTTTGATTACACTGTTGTTGGTTATTCAGAGTTCGATAAATACGCTTCGAAGTTATTTGACGCGAATCATCGTGATGCGAAAGGAAACCCTATAAAGAATTGGGGCGATATCACACAGATTGACCCTAATGAATTGCCTGATTTTGATTTGTTTACAGGCGGTTTTCCTTGCCAGCCCTTCTCTTCCGCAGGAATGCAATTGGGAACCGAAGATCCCTATGGTCGAGGGGCAATGCTTGGACATATCATTCGAATATGTCGAGTAAAAAAGCCGAAGTACATCCTTTTAGAAAATGTTAAAGGCTTTACTTCTGGAAAGTTTAAGCCCATCCACGATCAACTTGTAAAAGACTTGATTGAAATGGGATATGGCACGACGGAAGAAAACACATTGGCAAAGGTTGTTCTGAACTCGAAGGATTATGGGGTTCCGCAAAATAGAGAGCGCCTTTGGATGTTCGCTCGATTAGGTGGATTACCGGAAAACTTTGAAATAAAGCCTCCAGAAATCCAAAGTGATTTGAAAATGGCAGATTTCTTGGACAACTCCCCTGAAAAATTTCTTTATCTGTCAGATGAACAAATTGCTCATTTGAAGGAGAAACATCATATTGATTCTTTTGTCGTAAAAACGCCGTTGTGTTTTGACGTGTATAACAAGAAAATCAAAAAAGATGGCTACAGCATAACAATCACCCAGCCGGAACATAATAGTCTTCGTGTTATTGAGCCGCCTAAGAAATCTGGTAAAGATAAGGGCAAGGAAATTGTTCGAAAGATGTCTGTTCATGAGCAATTCCGTTTAATGGGGTTTGACATATCTCGCGATAAAAAGAAATGCGAAATCAACTTTGACAATCAATCGTATTCACAATTATCCAAAAGAGCCGGAAATGGCTGGGATGTGAATGTCGTCGGAATTCTTTTAGCTCATATATGGAGGCAACTATGAGACTTGACCAAGGATCTTTGATTTTTACTCCACAAAATGGAGAATGTCCTTCATGGGAAACTGCTCTTGGTCAATCACGAGAGCCTAGAGATGATATGCCTCCGTATTATTTCAAAGCGGAAGGTTATGAGAATATGTTAAAGGGAATGTACTTTAATTCAGTCCCTTTGGCTAAAACATCTTGCATTTTAGGCAAGAAGAAATTATTCGTCACTGCAAGCGAATCGTATTTAAATCCCGAATATCAGGAAATACAATTAGCATCAAAATTTGATAATGTTATTGTTCATTTTCAAAACAATGCCAAAATTTTTCGGAATACTCCAATCATTCTATTGTTAACAAAAATACAAGACGTTAACAAATCTCACTACAGGAGACGATCAATCAAATATTCTCCTCATACAACTTATGATACAATAAAAAACCAAGAATCCTTTGAAGAAATTCAAAGACATTATCAAGAACGTTTGATGTGTTATGGCTTTTTCATCGAGCATTTTGACACTCTTCATTTATATTGTGTGAGCGTTGATGATAATAGTTATACTTATTCTAATTTGAGCTTACCTCAAACGGAATGGACAGATTGGGCTGATTGGGAATTAAAAGAACGCGAAAAAATTCAAAATGAGACACCTATTATCTCATCAGAAAAGGATAATCAAGAAAAGGAAAACAATGTTTCTTTCGCCCCCACCCAAATCATCTACTACGGTGTTCCGGGCTGTGGCAAGAGCTACGAAGTAAACAAGGTCATCAACGCCGAATTGGACAAATACGGCGTCACGGACAAGGAATATCATAAGGTTCGCTGTGTGTTCCATCCAGAATATTGCAATGCGGATTTCGTGGGGCAGATTTATCCTTACGTAAAGCCGGATAACGGCGGTGTTGAGTATCGCTTTAAACCGGGTCCGTTTGCGGAAATCGTGCGCAGGGCATATCGCAATCCCGCAGAGCCGTTCTTCTTGGTTATCGAGGAAATCAACCGCGGCAATGCGGCCGCCATTTTTGGCGAAATGTTCCAGTTACTGGACCGTATACGCCCGGAAGACGGCCCTGAAGAACTCTCGGGTAACGTCTATGACACAGGTTGGAGTTCTTATGGAGTTACAAACATTGATGTGAACGCGTATGTTCGCCAGAAAAGTACGGATAATCCGGAAAAGATTGAATACGACGATTCCGTCCCGTACGGTAACGAAATAAAGTTTATCAACAATACTGCTGTGCGCTTGCCGCCGAATCTTTCTATTTACGCAACGATGAACACAAATGACCAAAACGTGTTCACGATGGATAATGCGTTCCAGCGCCGTTTCAAGTCAAAGATGATTCGAAATGTTTTGGACGAAAAATCCGCCCAGTACAAGACCGAAATTGACGATACAGGCGTTTACTGGGGTGATTTCCGTAAATGGATAAACGAGAAGATTCTCTTGCCACAGACGGCTGTTTTGAAGGCTGATGACAAGTGTCTGGGCGGTTGGTTTATCACCGGTGAAAAGATTAACGGTGTAGATAAAATCAAGAAAGAAGACTTCGCGGAAAAGGTTCTCAAGTATCTGTGGGACGACGTTTTCAAGCGCAATAAGTCTGGCGAGATTTTCGTCAAGGACGACAAAGTCAACTCGCTTTCGGATTTGATAGACGCTTTTGAAACGTCCGTCGGATTTGAGTCCTTTGAAAAGATTTTCAAGATGAATGACGTGGATAAGGCAAAGTTGCAAAAGCAGGCGAATACCTAAATGACAGCACTTGCACAACATATCGCAGAACCCGCACAAAAGGCTTTCACGTCTTTTGCGGATTTTTGCGTGTATGATGCCTGGTATTCAAGTGACGAAAAGAAGGATAAATCGTTTGTCGGGATAAGGATTGAAGACAATCAACCTAAGATCTATTTCCCGATGGGGTATCGTGCGTCTAAGCCTCCTGAAGATATTTGCAAGCGGGATTTCTACCAGCTTATTGCTGTATTGAACGATAAATCCCTGCAAAGCTATTTCTCCGAAGAAGACTTGAAAAAATCCCAACTGGATTTCCCGTTCTACGCGTATCTTTCGGTATTGCAATACTATCTTGATTTCGGCTACTTTGTGGAATCCGAAACGATTTACAAGAAGGGTTTCTCCGGCAAAATCAGCTGGCCGCGAACAATTAAAAGAATTAAGCCGCAGGTCGTCAAAGACGAAGAAGGTCACGATCAGGTTGTATATCTGAACTTGATTACGCGCAAGACGAGTTACCGTGAAGACAACCTGATTACGCTCGTCCACAAGTTTTGCGTCAAGGAATCTGCTCAGCTGATAGGCCCGCTTTACGGTGTTTCAGAAAAAGAAGTCGAAGAACCGGAACTTTTGTTCGATTATGAACTGTTTGCAGAAGTGATTCAGGATAAAATCGCAGCGACATTCAACGATAAACACCTGGAACTTTTCCATGCGATGCTGAAAATGGTCCGCTATTTAGGAAACAAGGAAAATCGTGGCGAAGATGGTAGCGAAAACGAGCCGTTGTTTGGCGTAAACACCTTCGCCCCTGTGTGGGAAGCGATGGTGGATAAAATTTTCGGGAAGTTGCCGCAGGGGGTCACCAAGGATAAATTTAATCCTCACTGTGAATGGGATCTGAGTTCTGGAGCCCGCGGATACGAAAATCCCAATTATGCAATGCGTCCCGATACGATTATGTGGGATCAGGAAGGCAATCGTCTTTATGTTCTGGATGCCAAATACTACAAGTTTGGCATGACTGGTTCTGCGGCAGATTTGCCTTCATCTGGTTCAATCTGCAAGCAAATTGCTTATGCGGAATATGTGGAAACACATTGGAAAACGATTTTAGGAGTGGATTCTATCGCTACGCCTTCGGCTTCGCTCCAGAATGACACTCTGCCAAAGCCTATTTACAATGCGTTCCTACTGCCGTATTCTTTTGATGCCGACAACTCTCAATTACCGCCGGACGACGGCTTTGAAACGCGTCCTTGCAAGATGCGCTTTATAGGCCACTGTCATGGGAACTGGAAGAATCTTGATGCAAGGCCAGGTGAAGACGATTATCGTCCTTACCACCGGATTGCAGGAATTTTGCTGGATGTAAGGTCCGTGATGGAGAACTATGGTGCGTTTGGTGAGGCACAAAAGACGTTGGCAGAACTTCTTCCTATCAAATAATTACACCGTAATACATTCCTTCGGCACCCTGTTGCAAAGCCAAACCTTGTCATTTCCGATATAGAACTGGATGCCCGCCTTTTGTGCGGCTTCCGTATCTATGTTCAAGATGACCGGCTCCGAATCGCGTCTTTTGCCGACACGGGTCGCGGTTTCAACATCTATGGAAAGGTGAACATATTGCCGTTGCATCGGCTTTAATCCATCCTGAAGGATTTGCAGCAAGGCCCTGTGCGTTGTTCCGTGGTATAGAACGGCAGGAGGAATTCCTGGCTCCTTCTTTATAATCTGCGGAACCGTGTGACCAATAGCAAAATTACGGCTAGAATTATGGGTTTTACGGTTCGGAAATTTTTATATTGTCAGCATGAAAATCGTCCCTTACAACCCAAAGTACCGCAAAGACTTTGTCGAAATGAACCTGGCGTGGATTTCATCCATGTTCAAGGTGGAACCCGAAGACGAGCGCGAACTTTCAAGTGTCGAGACAGCCATCGCGGCAGGTGCGGAAATCTTTTTCGCCGTTGACGACAGCGACAACCTAATGGCATGCTGCATGGTCGCCCCACGCAGTGCAGGGGAATGGGAAATTATGAAATTCGCCGCCAAGGGCATGTACACGGGAACCGGTGCGGGCAGCGCTTGCCTCAAGGCCTGCATCGAGTACGCCCGCGAAAAACAGGCGAAAAACATCGTTCTCGTTACCAACCGCAAGTGTACACACGCAATTCACTTATATGAAAAATTCGGCTTTGCGGAAATCCCCGTCGACAAGGAAAAATTCCCCTACGATCGCGGCGACATCTCCTTTGAAATGAAATTATTCGAGTGATTCGTCAAATCCTTCATCAAAGAAGTTTCGCCACCACCTCGCCGATATCGCCGTCGACGCATAACGAGCGGGGCCCGATGTCGTCGGGAGCGTAGGCCTGTCCGTAGTTGATGCAGGCGTAGGTGGCGTTCGAATTCAATGCGGTCATTTGCCAGAACGGGTACTTGATGATTCCGGGAGTGTTCATGCCTACGCCCAGTTCCAGGAACAACACGTTTCCGCCGCGCATGGCGTTACATCTGTCGAGAAATTCGCGGTAACGTTTTGCAGCACGATGCCAGCCGTCGTCTTCTACGAAGGTGGAATCAGAGCGCAGGTTCATGGACATGGGGCGGCCGCAAATGGGGCACCTGGGCAACAGTTCCGCAGGGACGGTCATGGCGGCGAACAAGCCCGTCTCTTTTGAAAATCCCTGGGCGTCGAACATGGCACGAATCTGCTTTTCGTTGTCGTAGGTGCAGGGGTGGCACGGCTTGCTGCATTGGAAAAGCCCGTAATCGCCCTGGGTGTAAAAGAGCCGTTCCTTGTCAAAGCCCGCCTTTTGGAAACAATGGTCCACGTTGGTGGTAAGGACAAAGTAATCCTTATCCCGTAGGATTTTCAGGAGATTTTCGTAGACGGGTTTCGGGGCGGCCATGTAGCGGTTTATCGTGACATAGCGGCTCCAGAAGGCCCACATTTCTTCGGGTGTGCCGTAAGGAAAAAAGCCGCCGGAATACATGTCCGAAAAGCCGTACTTTACAGAAAAGTCAGCGAAGTACTTGACAAAGCGTTCCCCGGAATAGGTAAATCCCGCCGATGTCGAAAGTCCAGCGCCCGCGCCCACGACGACGGCATCCGCCCTTGCCAGCGCCTCTTTCAGTCTCGACACTTCGGCAGAAAAATCATCCGTTGAACTTTTCGAAAATCCGCGCATAGATAGCCTCGTCCTTTTCGCTGAAAACGTTAAAGACAACCTTCATGGGGCTTTGTGTACGGCGCTTCCATTCCAGCACCGTATCCACCGCAATTTGGGCGGCACGTTCCGGCGGAAAACGGAATACACCTGTAGAAATACAGCAGAAGGCGATAGATTCCACACCGTTCCGGGCCGCAACTTCGAGACAGTTCCTGTAGCACGATTCCAGCAACTCGCAGTCCCGTTCCGTAAGGCCGTCGCCCACGATTGGCCCCACCGTGTGCAGCACGTATTTGCAGGGCAGGTTGTAGGCCGGCGTGATTTTTGCCTGTCCTGTGGGTTCGGGGTGTCCTTGCCGTTTCATCAGGGCGTCGCAAGCGCTACGGAGGCGGACCCCCGCGAAGGTATGGATGCAATTGTCGATACAGCTGTGGCAAGGCTGCCAGCAACCCGTCATGCCGCTGTTGGCCGCATTCACGATTGCATCCACCCTGAGGGTGGTGATGTCGCCGCGCCACAGGAACAAGGAATCGCCAAACAGGTCGGGCGCACCCGCACTGAACCGCCTGCCAACACTTTCGATGTCCGCGACATCCGTTATTCCGCGGTCACGGATGGATTCCTGCAGGTATTCGTCCTGAATCCTGTAGAATTCATCGCTTGCGGGGGCGGCCTCCCGCACGTTCATCAAGGAACGCAACAGGATTTTCTGTCCTTCGGCGTCCGCGGGGATGGTCGTGCCACTGTACCTGGGACTTTCCGCCAGTAGATACTTTATCAGGAATAGTCTGCGCTCTGCTTGGTTCATGTTTCCTCCCGGATGACTCAGGGGCGGTCTTGAGTTGTGCGGCGAGGCCCTTCAGGGTCGTCTTCTCCAGTTCCATTTCCAGCGCCGTCTGCGCCGAATTCAGGGCCGGGTCCAACAGGCGATGGATGTTCCTGCCTACGGGGCACAGCGGATTCGGTTCCGGGTGGAAACTGAAGACGATCCGTTCCTCGTCGTTATCGTTGATGGCCTTGTAGACATCCAGGAGCGTTATCTTGTCGGCAGGACGCGCAAGGTGAGAGCCCCCTACGCCAGGAGCCGTCTCAACCAGGCCCGCCTTTTGCAACTGCAAAAGAACCTTGCGGATGATGACCGCATTCACGCCGGTGCTGCCCGATATGAATTCCGAGGTCACCCGTTCCACACCCTCGAAGAAGTGGATGCAAAGCAAGGTGTGGACCGCTGCCGTAAAACGAACGCTGACTTTCATAATCCACAATTTAACAATTGTTGCCTGCGTTCACACGCACCTTGGTCTATTTGTAGAACATTCCCGCCGTCATGTCCAGGTAATTTTCGCCGGAGTAGTTCGTAAATTCCTGCTTCATGGCGCTCTTGAATGCCGCCGGGTTCACGTTCTTGAGGGCGATATTCTTCATCACCTTCAGGTACTGGATTTTTGCACGTGCATCTTCCAGATTTTCCACCGTATAGTGTGACGTGAGAATCAGGGAAATTCCGCGGTCGATGTAATCCGTGAGCTGCGCGATGATGGCATCGGCGTGCTTGCTCCCTGCCACGATGGAATGGACGTCGTGGCCCATCATGTGGGTGTAGACAACGTTGATTTCGGGAAATTCGATATCGAATGCCTCCTGGGTCGCGACAATGCGCATGTCGATGCCCGCGAGATTCAAAGTCTCGCCTTCGATAAAGTCTGTCGTCGCGTAAATGGAGCTGTCAAAAGCATCGCCAAAAGCCGCCGTGAAATTCTTGACCAGGGCCGCACCTCCCCCGTTATGGTTGTAATCGTCGGCATGGCGGGTGCTGTACACGGGAGCCCCCTTCATGAAGGTCGCGCCCGCGCCATGGTAGGCAATCACCGTGCCCACGAATTCTACCGAAAGGACCTTGATGTAGGCTTCCAGTTCCCTAATGTTGTCGAAGAAACAGGGGGCTTCGACCATGAACATCTTGCCGCCCTTTTCCAGCAAGAAACACTCGTCGGTTATCAGGTCGTTTGTCTTGTAGGCATGCAGCTTGACCGCGCCGAAATCGTAGACTTCCACGACGCCCTTGCCAAGTTTTACGGTCTTGAAGTTGTTCTTTTCCATTTTGAGTCTCCTTGGGCCATGCCCTTTTTTTATTTTTCTGTTGTTCTTTAATTATTACAACACAAAATATATCCAATTGCCGTTGTAATGTCAATAGAACAACTAGAAATTTAAAGTAAAAATTTGATTACAAAAACAAGGGTTAGTTAGAGCTTTCGCTGTTTATTCCACCGAAAATGTCGCCTTCACGTTCCCTTTGCCGAGGATCTGCTGGAGGCGTTTCTTGTTCACGTTGTCGATGCGGGCGAGGCGCGTGAAGTTCCAGGAATTCTTGTCGTAGTAGATGGTGATGGAATTGCCCTGGTAAAGGATGATGTCGCCTGCGTCGGTGTCGATTTGCTTATCGTTGCGCGGGAAACTGCGCGGCAGGTCGGCCACCTTCTCGAAACTGCCGTAGTCGTGCATGTCGAGCGTCATATCGCCCTGCGCGAGGAATTCGGCGAAGGCCTTGGCCGAGGAATTTTCTTCGAGCGTTGCCGTGAAGGTGGTGTCGTTCACATGGATCTTGAGTTTCACGGGAGCCTCCGTTTGGGCAGATGAATTGGCGGATGATTTCGGCGTCTGAGCTTCGGATTGCGTCGGTTTGACAAACGACGCCGCGTCAGAAGAGCAAGCTGCGAACAGCAAAAGAGTGGCGATGAATGCGAAAAGTTTTTTCATAAACATGATCCTCTTTTAGATCCTTCGGCTGCGTACCTGCGGCACTTCGCTCAGGATGACACAATACAGGAGATCCCCGCCTACGCGGGGATGACATCAGTCAAGTTACTTCAAATTCGTCTTGAAGAATTCGTTCAGCTTTTCGAAGGGGATTTTTTCCAGGTTGTCGTAGAGGTCCACGTGGGAGGCTCCGGGGATAACGAGGAGTTCCTTGTTGCCGACGGTCTTGCTCCAGTTCTTGGTGGCGTCAAGTTTTGCCGGGACGTTCGCCTTCTTGCCGGTCATCTTTTCGAATGCGCCTTCGCCGAAGTAGCGGCTGTGGGCCTTTTCGCCGTGGATGATGAGTACGGGGTTACGGATTTCGTCGGCGTATGCGAGGAGCTTCGTGTTCATGAGCGAGGTGCCTGCGGAGGCGGCCCAGCCCTTGTTGCTGTTGAGGGAGCGCTTGTGGTAGCCGCGCGGGGTCTTGTAGTAGGCGTAGTAATCCTTGACAAAGTAAGGTGCGTCGTCCGGGAGCGGGTCCACCACGCCGCCGGCCAGATCGTACGTGCCGTTCTTGAAGTCCTTGGTGCGCTGGGCCATCAGAGCCTTGCGGGCCTCGTTGCGGGCGTCGGCGTTGTTTGCGGCATCGAAGTAGCCATTTGCGGATACGCGGCTCATGTCGTACATGGTCGAAGCAACCGTCGCCTTTACGCGGGTATCAATGCCGGCAGCGTTAATCGCCATGCCGCCCCAGCCGCAAATGCCGATGATGCCGATGCGTTCCGAGTCAACGTCGTCGCGGGTCGAGAGGAAATCCACGGACGCCATGAAGTCTTCGGTGTTGATGTCCGGGCTGTTCATGTAGCGCGGCTCGCCGCCCGATTCGCCGGTAAAGCTCGGGTCGAATGCGATGGTCAGGAATCCACGTTCCGCCATCTGCTGGGCGTAAAGGCCGCTGGACTGTTCCTTGACGGCTCCGAACGGGCCAGAGACTGCGATTGCGGGGAACTTTCCGTTCACCTTGAGGCTCGTGTCCTTGGGCACGAACATGTCGGCGGCGAGTTCAATGCCAAAATGGTTCTTGAAAGTGACCTTGGAATGTTCGACCTTGTCGCTCTTGGGGAAAACCTTGTCCCATTCGGCGGTGAGGTTAAGCTTGTTCATATCTTTCTCCGGTTGTGCAGATTCTGTTGCAGGTGCGGTTTGTTGAGTCTGCAAGGTCCCTGAGCTTGCCGAAGGGCCTTGCGCGGCATTGCTTTCTTTTTCGGGGCAGCATGCCATCAGGGTGCAGGCGGAAACCACGGCGAACGCCGCTTTCAAGAATTTGGATTTCATGAGTTATCTCCTTGTTGTTAAACTTTACTTCCCATTGCGTACACTTTCTTCAAAAGTGTAGTGCGTTCCTTGACATCGCCGGGATTCTCGGCACCGGTGGCACATATGCCGCCCTTGAATTTCACGCCATCAAAGCAGGCAATCCATCCGCTGATGCCGCGCTTCGCGATGTTCATCGCCTTCTTGTCGGTATCGGCAGCAGAAGCGAGCAAGTAAATCTCGCGGAACTTGAAATCGCTCGTATAAAGGGAATTGGCGCGGTCGAGCATCGTCTTGAGCTGACCGCTCATCTCGTAATAGTAAATCGGCGTCGCGAACACGATGACTTCGGCCTTCTTCATTTTCTCGGTGATGGCGTTCGCGTCGTCCTTGATGACACACTTGCCCTTCTTTTGGCATGCAAGGCAACCCGTGCAGAATGCAATCTTTTTGCCACGCAGCGAAACGACTTCCACCTTATTGCCAGCCTCGGCGGCTCCCTTCGCGAACTCCTGTGCCAAAATTTCGGAATTGCTCTTGGTACGCAGACTGCTCGAAATCACTAGAACGTTTTTCATAATACTCTTCCTTCGGGATTGTCATGCCCGCAAGCATCTCCCTTTACGCTCATAATATAACTAAAACGCCTTGCAATAGCAAATACTTATTTACTATGGCTTGTTATGCTTTTTAGGCATATAGCGTATAGCAAATAAGTAATTGTTAAACCACTGCCTTTAAGTTATTTTTAACGCATTCAATAGGATGGCAACATTTCTGCCAGAATATCGTAGCAATCCAGCAGTTACGCTCTCAAGCAATTTAGAGGAATGACACATATTCCGTCTGGACGCCGGTACGCGGGACCCGTAGCGGTGACAATCGCCATAAAGGCCATATTCGGGTCGTTGACATCATTCTTTAATTTGATCAGGTTCGCAACACCTTCTTCAACGAGTTTATCGCCACCAAGTTTGATTTCAATGGCGCCCCATTTCCCCTTGCCGGTATGGACAACGGCATCGCATTCCAGCCCGCGGCTATCTCGGTAATGTTTGACGTTTCCGCCAAGCAGGCTCGTATAGATGCTCAAATCGCGCACGGCCAAATCCTCAAAGAATAGGCCAAAGGATTTCAAATCAGACATTAGATCATCAGGAGAAATATCAAGTGCCTGGCATGCGATGGATGTGTCGACAAAATGCCTTGTGGGTGTGGTGCGCACGACAGCCTTGCTGCGGAGGTTGGGGTTCCAGGCTTCAATGTCGCTGATGATGAACAAATCCTTGAGTGCATCCCAGTAGTCATCGAAGGTCTTTGTGTCCATGGTCCGGTTATTCGATTCGGTTATGTCTTGAATGATTGTCCTGTAGGCGGCTTCGGTAGAAATGTTTCGGGCGTAGCTGCGCAAAATCATCCGCAGAACTTCGGGTTTCTTGTTGCGGAATTTTTCATTCTCGCTTGTATCGAAATTAAAAAGGCCATTGTAATAGTTTGCCGTGACATCGAGAGCAACGCTTCGGTCGTCAAGAATCGAAAGGGGCCAGCCGCCACGGCAAGTGTAGAAAGCCATGTCTTTCAGGGAATGCTTTTCGTTTGTGTCATATACATTGGGAGCATCACTAGAAAAAAGTTCCGCAAGTGAAACGGACCCGGTGGAATCGCCGGATTCAAAAAGTGACATAGGGCGCATGGGGAGCGTCACGATGCGGCCTGCGCCGGAATGGTGAATCTGGCTTTTGTCGGCAGGGGTGGAGCTGCCCGTCAGAATGAACTGTCCAAAACCGGGATTTTCATCGGCCCACGCCCTGACCTCGTCCCAAAGTTCGGGGACGGTCTGCCATTCGTCGATAAGCCTTGGCTGTTCGCCCAAGAGAGTATTGTGCGGTTCCATTCGGGCCAGTTCAATGTTCCGGCGTGTAGCAAGGCGAACATTGCTTTTTGACATACGAAGACATGTCGTGGTTTTCCCGCAAAATTTAGGCCCTGCGACTAGAACAGCGCTACTGGACTTGAGTAATCGCTCAATTTGGCTTTCGATGTATCGGGGGCGATAATTGTCCATTTTGAACCTCTTTTTGACCTAAATATACAAAATTCCCAAGATTGTTGAATAAAAATTCCCAAGATTGTTGTGTTTTCATTCCCAAGATTGTGAAGATTTTGTAAAAATTTTAACTTTTGGCGCACAACCAACTTTGGGACCTTGGGTGGGACTGTGTTTTCGCCCTTAATTCACAATTTTGCCGCAACTCCTTGTTTCTTGGTCAGGGTACGGTCGACATGGTCCATGATCCACTTGCTGACGACCGTCTCGGGATTGCATACGCCATAAAGGTTGGCGTAAACCTTGCAATAGTCATGGAACCCAGCCATAGACCGTTTTGTTTCATGCACAATTTCAATAAATTCCTCAGGAACAACCAAGGTCAAGTTTTCTTCATCCGTTCCAAAAAGGAACATAAAACCTATGGACAAATTCTGTTCTACGAACTTGAACACGCGCTCGTCAATGTTCGAGAAGTTGAATTTCGCAGGATAATCTTTCGGGAACATTTCCTTAAAGGGAGGCATATTCGCGCTTTTATCGAGCCAAAGGTCTAAGAATAGCGAAAACTCAAAATCACCGGAATACTTGACAAAGCTCTCGAATATTTTGGGAATTCGCTTTTTAAGGATTTCGATGTACTCGGCCTTGCGCAATTGTTCTTCGCAAACCTCGTCTTTTTCCAGTTCCGGCGTCGTGCAGAAATGAATGTCCTGGACGGAATCCTTTGGGCAGGCGTTCAAAAGTTTCACAAGTTTCTTCGACGGGATCGGTTCTTTGTGGATGCAGTTCGTTTCACGGAGCAAACGACTACGGTAGTGTTTCGGCAAAGAATTGATGTTCATTTTTAAAACCTTCTGAACCACTTGTTGAATACGGGGTCGCTGATATAGAGGCCCGTTTCGCGCTGTTCTACTATATCTCGATCTATCAAAGCCTTCTTTATCCGAGGAATGTTCGACTTGGTTCCGAGGCGATAGGTTTCCAACACCTCCTGCGACAGGAAACCATTATGAATTCCCGCAGCAATCGCCCGGAGCATATTCATCTGGTAGCTGGAAAGCCCTTCCGTCTGCTGCATAAAGAGCGCTGAGTTCTGTGCGATGAGTTCGTTCATGGAAACATCAATTATTTCTGAAGATACCTCACGCTCAGTGTGCAGCATTACCAACCAGGCAAGCTGTTGCACATAAGAAGAATAATTTTCCACCTCGCTGCAAATTCTTGAAGCCAGCACTTCATCAATGCGAAGTCCCTGCTTTTTGAATTTATCGCAAATAAAGGGAACCCAATTTTCAGTAGAAATGACGCCCAAGTAAATGGCATCGCCAAACTGGTAGAAAGGCATGCTCTTGTTCTGGAAGATGTTTGTGAGCAAGTGCTTTTTGCTGCCAAACAGGCAATACGAAACATTCTGCTGCAACTGCCATGCGCCACGAAGCCGTTTCTGTACAGAGAGCGAATCAGGAAATTCGCCAATCTGTTGAAACTCGTCGATGCAAACGACAATACGTTTCTTTTGCTTTTTCGCAATATTTTCTGCCAATTCCAAAATCTGCTCGGGAGCATACTCCTTCGGAGTGATACCCAGCGAAAGCGAAAATTCAGACGTCAGATCCGGCCCCATGCTGATTTTAGGCGAAACCCGGCTCAAAAAATTCTTCGCATTTTGCAGGATAGAATCAATCTTTGACGAAGTCTGCTGCAAGACCGCGGTCGCAAGTTTATTGTAGAAATCGTATTCGCTGCGGCAGTCAAAGATGTCCAAATAAACGACGAGGGCCTTTTTCGGATTCACCAAGCGGCCAACATGGCGAACCAGGGAGGTCTTGCCGATACGACGATTAGAGATAAGCAAGGTGTTTACCCCGTGCTCAAAATTCGCCTTGAGCCTTTTGGTCTCGGCTTCGCGATCCGTAAAGTTTTCGCCTTCGACCGCATAGCCATATATAAAAGCGTCGTTCATAAGAACCTCCGCCTATAATATACATTATTTTTTGTCGGTACACAATATTGTGCACCAAAAAGTACACAAAGTTGTGGTCCACAAGGTTGTGTACCAGAAGGAAGGCCTCATTTCGCCCAAATTGGCTTAAAAAGCGTACCAAACCAACCATTTATGCTTTTGAGGCATAAATAATATATATTTATGCCTATGGAACTACGAACTCTTAAATACTTTTTGGCAGTGGCGGAACAGGAAAGTTTCTCTCAGGCGGCGAACAATGTGCTCTTTGTGACGCAGCCGACGCTTTCGCGCCAAATGCAGGAACTCGAAGAAGAAATCGGGGCGCAGCTTTTTGTGCGCAGCAACAAGAAGACGACGCTGACCGAAGAGGGCCTGCGATTCAAGAAGCGTGCGCAAGAAATCATGGAGCTCGTGAAGCACACCCAGAAGGAATTTGCCGAATCGAGCAAGGAAGAAGTTATCGGCGACGTGTATATCGGTGGCGGCGAGACAAAGGCGTTCAGCATTATCGCGGCGGCCTGCAAGCGCATGCAAAAGGAACATCCGAAGATTTGTATGCACATCACCAGCGGCAACGCCCAGGACGTGACCGAAAAACTGGACCAGGGGCTTCTGGACTTCGGGCTTTTGGTGGAGCCGGTTGACAAGTCAAAATACGAATTTGTGGAACTCCCGGCAAGAGACACATGGGGCTTGCTCGTGCGCAAGGATCATCCGCTCGCAAAAAAGGGCTTTGTAACCGTTCGCGACTTGGAAAATATTCCGTTGCTCACATCGAGACAGGTTATGATGTCGCGAGAATTTTCAGGACAACTTGGGCGCGACCTGAATTCGCTCAACATCATCGCAACCTATAACCTGATTTACAATGCATCCGTCTTTGTGGAGCAAGGGCTGGGTGCAGCCATCTCGTTAGAAGGCCTCCTAAATACGGGCGGCAAGAGCAAACTCGTATTCGTGCCGTTTACTCCGTTACGCACCAGCGGTCTCGTGGTCGTGTGGAAAAAGAACCCCGTATTCAGCAAACCCGCCGCGCAGTTCCTGAAGTCTTTAAAAGCGGAATTAGAAAAGTGATTAGAGATTGCCACGTCGCTACGCTCCTCGCAATGACAGAAGGCGGGACTGGAATCACATTCTATTAAGGTTTAAAACGGTTGCACGCCTAGGTCGGTGTCGCCGTCTTTGATTTTCGCAAGGATTTCGAGGCCCGTCAGGTCTTGCATCATGCGGATGTTATCGTCTTCCATTTCCAGGTTGCCGCTAGAGCCGTAGCGGTTCACGATGAGCCCGCGGATGTCTAGGCCGCGGCTACGAGCATATTCTACTGTGAGCACGCAGGCGTTAATGGAGCCGAGCGCCGCCGTCGTAACCACGAGAATCGGGAGATTCACTGTCTTGATAATATCTTCGAGGAAGATTTTCTGATTATCATAGCGAATGGGGCAAATGATTCCCCCGCTGCCTTCGGCAAAAATAAACTCGTGGCGAGCGCAAGCCGCTTCAAAATCGGCTTTGACTTTTGTCAATTCTACGGGATTCCCTTCTTTGCGGGCAGCAAGATGCGGAGAGACCGCCTCCTTATAGACATAGCTTACGAGCTGTTCCTGCGTATCGGGAAGATTAGCAATACGTTTCACGTAGTCGGCATCGCCGGCGACCCATTTGCAGTCGCGGAGTTCTGCGCCGCTGAGGGCGGCCTTGTAGTAGCCCGCATCGATGCCGGAATCGCGCCACTTTTTAACGAGAAGGGCTGTGACGAATGTTTTGCCGACATCGGTTCCGGTTGCTGTAACGAAATATCCCTTGTTCATAAAAAAGTAAACAGTGGTTAGTGATTGGTGGTTAGGAATAGTGATGTGTCATTCAGAGAGAAATTTTCCTTTACTGGATTAGAATGACGATTATGTTTTTAAAATGAGTTACATACTAGTTTGTCGATTTTATGATTTGAGCAATTGCAGATGCGGCGGTTTGAAGTTGTTCATGCGTATGCGTGGCCATCAGGCTTGCGCGGAGGCGGGCTTGCCCCTTGGCGACTGTCGGATAGCGAATCGCGGGAATCAGGATTCCCTGTTCTTGAAGCTTTGCAGAAACTTGCATTGCCTTCGCTTCGTCGCCGATGACAATCGGAACAATCGCCGAAGGAGACTGCACAACATTCACGCCTTCACGCTGCAAGGCTTCACAGAAAAATTTCACGTTATCGCGCAGATTTTGAACGCGTTCAGGATGCGCATCGATGAAGCGCAAGTTATTGCAGGCGGCAGCGGCAACGGCAGGGGCCATCGCCGTCGTGAAAATAAAGCTGCGGGCCTTATTGCGCAAAAAATCAATCAGCTGTTGCTTGCCCGCCACGAAGCCGCCTTCGGCGGCGACGGCTTTGCTCAACGTCCCGACGGTTACGTCGGCGTGAGCACAGCCGTAGTGTTCGGCAAGTCCGCGGCCGGTCTTGCCGAGCACGCCCGTGGCGTGGGCTTCATCGATCATCAAGAGACAATCATTTTCTTTCGCGACACGCATAAGTTCCGGCAAATTTGCGAGGTCGCCATCCATACTGAAAACAGCGTCTGTCACAATGAGTTTGCGAGGAACCGGCAATGTAGGCGCATACGCACGAGACTTATCCGCTTCTTGAATCACTCGCTGCAAATCAGCCATATCGTTATGCTTATAGACAAAGCACTTGGCACGGGAAAGGCGGACACCGTCGATAATGCTGGCGTGGTTCAGTTCATCGCTGAAGATAAAGTCGTTCTTGCCGCACAAGGCCGAAATCGTGCCGACATTCGCCATGTAGCCCGTGTTGAACGTAATGGCGGACTCTTCACCCTTGAATTTCGCGATAAATTCTTCCAGTTCCTGATGCGGAGTCTTGTTGCCCGTCGTAAGGCGAGCGCCGCCGCTACCTGTACCCCACTCAAGAACCGCCTGGGCCATCGCCTGCTTGAGTTCATCGATGTTTGCGAGATCCAAGTATGAATTAGATGCCAACAGAATTTGTTCTTGCAAAGCGCCGTTGGGCATGCGGATTTTCACGCACGACGATTCCGGCGTTTCCATCAAGCGCATCGAGCGATAAGTATTGTTCGCCCGCGCCGATTCCAAAGCGTCTTTCGTAAAAATGTCAAGAATGTGACTCATGCTCCGACATCCACCAAAACTTTCTTCTTCTGCAAGTACTCGATGCATTCTTCGGCAGAGGCCTTGCGCGAATCAAATAGGAAAATCCGGCCTCCGTTTTCGGAGCCCATTTCCTTCATCTTCATGATGCGCACATAGCCGAGTTCCTTGCTCGCGACATAGCCAGTCACGTAATTCGGGTCATCGCTCACGCAAAACTCAGCCACCATTCCAGGAGCATTCGCCACCTTAGTCGCAAGCACAATCGCTTCGTTAAAATGATTCTTGCAACCGTCCACTTCGCTCGAATGCAGCGCATCCATATAAGTCGCGCGGACACCGCGTTCGTGGTCAGGTTCCAGGCGTTCACCCGTCGCAATATCGTAAAGCATTGCGCCACGCATCGGGAATGTCGCCCGCAAAAGTTCTGGCAAATTTGCGGCGAAGTTTTGAAGGCAGGCATTTTCACTCGTTCCCTTCGGCACGCTCAGGGAACTTTCTTTATGAACATCCATCACAGCTTTACTAACCAACCCAAATGCCTTCTCCAGTCCTTCCTGCCACGTTTCCACATCAATCCGCGTTACAGGCAATGCCTTCAAAATCCGAATATCGCTTTCGTGAACCTTTTCGATTTTCACGTTGATAAAATCCGGGTCGCCCTTGGAATGATTCATGGCGCGGCGCACCATCGCCGTACACACAGCTTCTACGGAATCCCGGCCCACAATACGTTCTGCACCAGAAATATGCTGTTCGTGTTTCTGCTCGCCTTCGCCCACTTGCTGCGAGGCCCGCATTTTCAAACTATAATATTCCATATCACTCATGAAATTCATCTTCGCCTTCTACGACGGGCGCGGGTTCACATTCACCAATCATCTTGATAGCCTCGCAAATTCGGTCAACTTCAGAATCGGTCGTAATGAGCGGAGGCATCGTGTAAACATAATTGCAGAACGGCCTGAGCCACACACCGGTTTCGCGAATCACGCGCAGAATATCGTCTGCCGAAGGTTTCGCCTTCAGTTCCAAGACACCAATCGCACCGAGAACACGCACATCCGCCGCATTTTCAAGCGAACGTAGCGGTTCCAAATTCTGCTTCAAACGCTTTTCGATTCGAGCGACACTCATGGCATAATCGCGACTTTCAAACAGCGAAAGCGAAGCGATTCCCGCGGCACATGCCAAAGGGTTCGCCATGTAAGTAGGGCCGTGCATAAAGGCAGGAATCTTACTGTTCGTAATCGTTTCGGCAACCTTCTCGGATGCCACGCAAGCTGCCATCGTAATGCTTCCGCCCGTAAGCGCCTTGCCGATACACATAATATCCGGCTTAATGCCAGCATGCTCCATCGCAAAACGCGGGCCCGTGCGGAAAAAGCCCGAAGCGATTTCGTCCAGAATCAACAGGATGCCGTAGCGGTCGCAAAGTTCGCGGAGAGCCTTCAAGTAGCCTGCATTGTAAAGCCACATGCCGTTTCCGCCCTGGAATACGGGTTCACAAATCACGGCAGCGATTTCATCCTTGTGTTCCTCGACAACGCGCTCCATCGAAGCGAAATCCGTCGGATTCCAAGCCTCGTCAAAGCGGCAGTTCGGGCGTTCCGCAAAGTAATGGTGCGGCATAATTCCGCGGAAAAGCGTATGCATTCCGTCAGGGTCAGAAAGTGCCATCGCGCCTGCGGTGTCGCCGTGATAGCCGCCCTTCAAGGCGACCAACTTGCAACGCTCCGGGCGACCCAGCGAATGCTGGTACTGCACCGCCATCTTGGCGCTGCATTCTACGGCGATGCTTCCCGAATCTGCAAAGAAAATCTTGTTGAGACCTTCCGGCAAAAAATTCACCAGCTTTTCACCGAGTTCAATTGCAGGCTCGTGCGTAAAGCCGCCGAACATCACGTGGCACATCTTTTCGCTCTGTTTCTGAATCGCCTCGACGATTTCAGGGGCGTTATGCCCGTGCGCCATGCACCACCAACTCGATACCGCATCAATCAGTTTCAAACCGTCGGCCGTTTCAATCGTCGTTCTATGAGCGGATTTTGCAAGGAACCTGGCCGGAGTATTTTTCAGCGCCGCATACGGATGCCACAAATGCTCGCTATCAAAATCAAGTAGCTTTTTCATTTGCGGCCAAATATAGAAATTCCCCTACACCACGGCATTTTTTATATATTCTTCCAATAAAAAGAGGTGAAAAACATGCTCAAAATCGAAGCCTACAGCGAAAAGTACACAAATGACGCCATTGCAATCTGGAACGACATCGTCGAAGACGGCATCGCGTTCCCGCAAAAGGAAACACTTGACGCGCAGACGGGAGGCGCTTTTTTCAAGTCGCAGTCGTTCACGGGTATCGCCATTGATGCGGACTCCGGCGAAGTGGTCGGGCTGTACATTCTTCACCCGAACAACGTGGGGCGCTGCGGGCATATTTCGAATGCGAGTTATGCGGTCAAGAAGGACAAGCGCGGCCAGCACATCGGCGAATTTCTCGTGAAAGATTGCCTTGCGAAGGCAAAAGAAATCGGCTTCAGGATTTTACAATTCAACGCGGTTGTTGCCACGAACACCTCGGCACTCAAGCTCTACAAAAAGCTCGGTTTTACCCAACTCGGCTTGATTCCCAAAGGATTTCTGCTCAAAGACGGGAGCTACGAGGACATCATTCCGCACTATATCGAGCTATAAAACGGTCGCACGCCTAAATCGTCGTCGAAGTCCCTATAGTGTTATTTATTTGGATTGGCAATTCTTTTTGCCGCCAAAGATCTGCAATCCCGCAATGCATTACCGTCAGAATCAACCAAAAGGTTTATGACAGAATCCATAAATGCAGAATCTTTGGGGAATTCAAGTTTGCTGGGAATTGTCAATTGGGCTTCTTTCAAGCTGGAATAAGGTTGGATATATCGAATAACGACCTGCAGAGAATCAAAAGTTTGTTTGCAATCTTTTCCGCAAACATCTTCTAAGGCGTAAGCTAATTCAGAATGGGAGATGCAAGGCAATGTGTCATATTCAGAACAAGGAGAATCATCAACAGACCGAATGTTCGCAGGTTCAAAATCAAAGAATGTATAGGCATCCTTAATCTTTACCTTTCCGAAAACTCTTGTAGCCATATGAATTTCTGCCGAAATTCGCAAGGAATCATCAACGGTTAGACCGCTGATTTTATGATTAACGCAATTGACAAATACGACACTATCTTCAGTGTATTGCACAACATCCGGCTTTGCATATTCCTTGCTAGATTGTTGGTAAAAAAGAGCGCATCCAATAATGGCGGTTGAATCATCATTGATGAAATCAAATTTAGCCATGGATTCTTCTGCTATATAAGCATGAGCACGGGAATGGTTACTCAAACTAGTTATTCCCGTATTTTCAAATCCGAGATCCAACGCCAAAGAATCGCCCCCTCGCCTCAAATAGCAGTTGGAATAGACTGTATCGGCAAAAACAGCCGTCGTCCCAAGCTCATAGATGCTCGCATATATATCCATGAAAAATTTATCGCGGCAAACTTCTTTTCTCCCCGTAAGGGATATCGACGAATTAAATAACGCTTTCCCTGTATAAACAAAAGGACGAGGTGTCGCAGGAATAAAATGATATGACTGAGAAAGATTTTCGCATTTGGCAGAATCCATTTGAACGAAAATATCATGTTCTTCAGAATTGATGGTTTCAGGAACTTCAAGAGACAAACATTTAGGACCGTATCCCTTGTCTAGTTCAGAAGGTTCGACTTGTTGACCATCCAAGAAAAATTTTATGTCAGAAAAAGAACATTGTGATTCATTTTTAAATGTGAACGTGAAATTGACATGAGTCGCATAAGAATTCACGAGTATAGTATCAATGCGGGCACGACCTTGCCATTTTTCCAGATAGAAAATTTCATCGGAAACAGCTGTACCTTGATCACCGACACCTTCAACATAAAAACCGACTCCCAAACCTTTCAATGTCGATTCTACAGCAGTTATGTCTTCATATCTTTTTTGTTCTTCCGGAGTCGGCTTATATGGTTCCTCCAAATCTGAGGAATCACAAGCAGAAAGGAAACTCACTAAACCAACGCATAAGGTAATCAAAGAATATTTCATGTAGCGAAAAATAACATTACTAATGAAATTCGTCATTGATTTTACTGCAGTAATTTGTGATTCATGTGGGCTTCCACCACATTGACCACATAATCACCGAGTTTTTCGCAATCATTGATGAGATCCATATAGTGAACACCCATTTGGTAGCTGTAGCGCTGCGCATTCAAATCGTTCACGTTCATTTTTTTGAGCATTTTGCGATAATCATTGATTTCAAATTCAAAATTCCGGATTGCCTTTAAATCTGCTTGCGGGTTATCTTCAACGACCAATTTCATCTGTTCAAGCATCTTGTCGCAGAATTGCAACATGGCATCAATGCGGCTATATTGTTCCTCGGTATAGTCCTCTCCGCACATGAATTTACGATTGATGACGCGCGCCATGTTATAGCAGGCATCGCCAATACTCTCAATTTCTGAAATTTCCTTGAGCATACATTGTAATGCCGTTTTACTTTCGGCGCTCAAGCGGCCTTCACTCACTCTATTCAAATAATTTCCGATTTCTATTTCAAATTTATCGCTGATGCCTTCGTATTTTTCAATGCGGGCAAATAGTTTTTTGAACTCGTCTTCGTCCTTCAACTTGAGCAATTCAGGAACAAACCGGAACATTTTCAAGGTTTGTTCTACAAACAGGTTAATTTCTTTGCGAGCCTCGAAAAGCGAAAGTTCAGCAATACTCATGAGGCCACCGCTAATGAACTTGATGCTAAAATCTTCGTTAAAGAGCCGCCAAATTTGACGTAACCGTTGTACCGATGTTTTCACCCATAATCACAGGAATCGCTTGCACCAAAGTCAGCAAGCCAGCATTTACGAAACTTACAGTCATGACCGTAGTCGCCGTCGATGACTGCACCGCAGCGGTAACGAAGGTGCCCGTAAGGAGGCCACCCAAACGATGCTTGGTCATCGTGCCTAGCACAGCGCGGAGGTGCCCACCAGTGAGTTTCTGTAAGCCTTCGCTCATGGTTTTCATGCCAAACATGAGGAGCGCAAGGCAACCAATCATTTTCAAAATAGCAAGAATCATAAAGTAAATCCGATTCTAATTTCGGTGCCAAAACCGACTGTTGATTTAAGGTCAATCGTCGCATGATGAACTTCGGCGATATGCTTCACGATGGCGAGACCGAGACCCGTGCCGTCCGTCTCTTTGGAACGGCTTTTATCGACACGGTAGAAACGTTCAAAGATGCGGGATTGACATTCCTCAGGGATGCCAATTCCAGTGTCTTTCACAGTAATGGCGTTCGTTTCAACAAGCAATGCAACCTTGCCACCGGCTTCTGTATAGCGGATAGCATTATCGACCAAGTTAAAAATCATTTCGAAGAGGAGTTTTGAGTTTCCAGAAATTTCAGCAGTCGGTTCGCCATCGAGCGTCAGCTGGATATTCTTTTTGTTCGCACTCAAAACGAGATTTTCAATACAAGAGCGAGCCAAATTCCAAAGGTTGATTTTTTCACCGAGATCAAACGATTCACCGTTATGATTGTTCAACTTCGAGAGAACAATGATGTCGTTTGCAATCGCCTGTAGCCGCTGTGCTTCTTTATGGATTTTTCCGGCAAAGACCTTGATATCTTCGGGTTTCGCCATACCATTTTCAATAAGTTCCGCATAGCCCGAAATAGATGTCAGCGGAGTCTTCAGCTCGTGCGAAGCATTTGCGGTGAATTCGTCCTTCAGCTGCGAAATCTTTTGCTTTTCGCTCGAAAGCTGTTCAATGGAATGCACAGCTGAGGCCAATCGCAATCAAGATTGCAGCCACGATGATAGCCCCCAACAAAGCGATAAGGTACGGAATCGTCTTGGCTTGCAAAGTCGAGGAATAACGAAGGTCTTCGCCAAAGCCCTTTGCAAATGCGTCTATCACTTCTTTACGGTCGTTGTGATTTTCCATTTTGCCCGCTTCGGCATCGCTATCGTAAAGAATCGCTCCCGTCGAATCGATGAGAGTGATACGAAGATCCTTATTGGCGTATTGCGACAATTTTTTCGGGAGTGCTGTCTAGCGATTCATTGACGTAGGCGGCTTCTATCAAGCGTAGGTTTTCACGCAAGTTCACCTTGAGCTGGTCAGCCATTTCCCCTTCGAAAACTTGCATCGTAAAATACACGGCAAACAGGGCCGCAAGGACACCCATGTAAATCAGACTGTAGCGGATGCGGTCTTTCATTGAGCCTTGTACCCGACATTACGAACCGTTTGGATAATAGCACCATGCTCGCCAAGTTTTTGACGGAGCGTCTTGACATACATATCTACCGTTCGTGTGTCCATCTTGAAATCGATACCCCAAATTTTTTCAAGAATCTGCTGCCTAGAATAGACAAGCCCAGGATGCGACAGGAGCAACTTGAGGAGTTCATATTCCTTGTAAGTCAAATCAACGTTATTGCTACCAGCAGCAACCGTTCGCGAAGCATCGTCTAAGGAAACTCCACCCAACGTGATTGTTTTCGGTTCTTCGCTTGCCGAGTTTATGTTACCGGAGCGACGAAGCAATGCCTTGACACGCGAAACAAATTCCAAGATGCCGAAGGGCTTGGCGATATAGTCGTCTGCACCAGAATCAAGCCCCTTGACTTTATCAAGCTCAGAACTTTTAGCGGTGAGCATGATGATGGGAATGTTCTTTGTTCTTTCTTGTGCACGGAGACGTTTCAAGATGCTGAGACCATCCTCACCCGGCAACATAATATCGAGAATGAACAAGTCCGGTTCGCAAATTTTGACTTGTTCGTCCATCGCCTTTCCTCATTCGAACACCTTAACCTCAAAACCGCTACTATTGAGCGCATAGGTTTCCAATTCGCGGATTTCGGCGTCATATTCAACAATGTATATCATATTCACAATCTACGAATTATACAACGCCAAGAAAACAACTCCATTGGCCAAATCCAATGCTCCAAAAGATGGTTTAGCAAAGGTTTTATTTGCACTTTACACGGATTTTACTTTCGTCTTTTGAACGGAAACACTCCATTAATCACTTTATGGCCAAACCTAAAACCGTTCCAAATACTACATTATCCTTGAACGAATTCAAAAGAGGTTTTTTATGTCCCGTTTACGCGTTTTAGTACTGATGGGCGGCCCTTCCACGGAACACGACGTATCGGTCGTGAGCGGAACTGGCGTCGTACGTGCCATGGATCCCGAAAAGTACAACATCCACCCTGTCTTGATTGACAAGGACGGAACCTGGCACTGGTCTTCTAGGGAACTTTCCCCCTACCAGAAGATGAATTTCTCGGTCAACTATTTCCACAGTCTCGAAGGTTCGGCTGCCAACTGCAAAAAATCCCCCGCCCTCTCCGAACTGCCCGATTCCGACATTGCATTCCTCGCGCTGCACGGCAAGTGGGGCGAAGACGGCCACATCCAGGCCATGCTCGAAAACTGGGGCATTCCATACACGGGTTGCGGACTCCTCGCATCGGCCCTCGCCATGGATAAAATCAAGTCCAAGGAAATCTACAGGGCTAACGGCATTCCGACTCCTCCCTACCGCGTCATTTGGAAACATGACTTTACCGGAGATGTTCTCGTCAATGTCGCCGACGAGCTCGGATTCCCGCTGGTCATTAAGGACCCGCTGGGTGGTTCTTCCATCGGCATCGGCATTGCAAAGGATATGGACGAGGCCGGCAAGATTGTACAGGACCTCTTCAAGGATTCCAACCGCCTGCTGTGCGAAAAATTCATTGCCGGTGGCGAAGCGAGCTGCGGCTACATCGAAGGCGAAAAACCGCTCCCGCCCACCGAAATGCGCATGACGACGCGCGAATACTTCGACTACGAGGCCAAGTACAACGGGGAATGCCAAGAAGTGACTCCTGCGGAATTCGCACCGGAACTCACCGCTCGCATCCAGGAACTCGCGAAGAACGCTCACTACGCCCTCGGTGGTGCCGGTTACAGCCGTACCGATGTCCGCATAACCAAGGACGGTGAACTGTTCGCCATCGAGACGAACACACTGCCGGGCATGACGCCCACATCGCTGCTGCCACAACAAGCTGCCTGCATCGGCATTACCTACAGCCAGCTCATCGATTTGATTATCGACAAGAGCATTGTGATAAAGAGGTAGATGAGGCTCCAGGCTCGAGGCACGAGGTTCGAGGCTCGAGCCTCCCAAACCACTAACGGCCTTCGGCCCACTGTTTACTAACCACTGTTTACTAACCACTATTTACTAGCCACTGTTTACTAACCACTATAACCCCATGACCTTCGATCTCTATGTAGACACTTCCCGGAAAGGCATCTCGATGGCGATCGCTTCGCCGGACGGTTCCGCCTATGAGGAAATTATAGAGCCATCTGCCAAAGGCGAATCGCTCAGCGCAAACCTCGATACACTCTTGGAACGGTCCGGCGCCACGCTCGACGATGTGAAGCGCGTGATGGTCACGGTCGGGCCGGGCTCGTTCAGCGGACTGCGAACGGGAGTCGCGTTCTGCCAGGGGCTGTGTTTCAGCGGCAAGCGCAACCTGTACGGCGTAACGACACTCCAGGCACTGGAATGTTTTGCCCAGGCTAAAGAAGGCGACCCCGTCGCAGTCGTTATCCGGGCACGCAACGGCTATTGGTACTTGCGCCTAAACGGCACGGAAAAATTCATCGACACGGCAGAAGTCATCCAGGCGTTGGGCAAGAACAAGGCAACGCATGTTGTCGCAGATGAAGCCGCCCAAGCCGACAATGAACTAAAAGCCGTATTTGAAGAACTCGGTGCCAGCATCTCTCCAGACACAGGCAAGCCGCTAAGCCAATGGGCCCCGCTGTTCGATACTGTCAAGCCGACACTGATCCAAGAAGCGAACTACATACAACCTTCATATTTTGAAAAACTGAAAGCATAACCAGCCTAGCCGTTTATATGCCTATCCGCGAAATGAAAGAAACCGATTTGCCCCGAGTTCTGGAAATCCAGCAAGAACTGGCATTCCAGGACTGGAACACGGCTCAATTCGCGGCAGAGATACGCGCCAACTATGCACTTTGCGTTGTCTACGAAACGGGTACAGACCAAGGTACACCACAAATTAATGGCTATGCGGTATTCCACCTGCTAGGCTCAGATTCGGAACTATTAAGCATTGCTGTAAGCCGAAACTGCCAGCATAAAGGCATCGGCAAGATGCTCCTGGATGCAGGCTTATCCCGCCTGAGCCCCGAAGAAAAAGACCGCTGTTTCCTCGAAGTCCGCGAAGCCAATAGCACCGCACGCAAATTCTACGAGAAAAACGGCTTTAAACTTTACGGGGATAGAAAGAATTATTACTCCGATGGCGAAAACGCCTGCCTATATTCTATAGAATTGGAGTCACAAATAAATTAAAGAAGAGGGGAAAAAGTGTCCAAGCTATTATTGAACAAGAAGAAAAAGAACTACGCCCAGTTAGTCAAGAAGGCGCTCATCATCGCAGCATCGACGATCATTCTCGCCATCATTGCGCTTTATGCCGTCTTTACCAAAAGCGGGCAATGGCTCGTGAACGATGATGAATTCAAGCACGTAAAATGGGTCGTCATTCTAGACGGACAATCGGCCGACATGGAACGGAACGACTTTGCCGCAAATCTCGTGGCACAAGGGAAAGCCGATTCTGTGCTCATCATGGGTCGCCGAGTTCTCAGGGACCGGAGCAACGCCGATTTCTACGCCGACGATTTCCTGCGCCATTCCAGCATCGACAGCGCAGCCCTATTCCTCGCCCCCCACGACGACCCCTCCACCATCAGCGAAGCCTATACAATCATCCCCTGGCTCAAGAATCGCAAGGCAGACACCGTACTGTTGTTGACTTCGGCTGCTGCGACCCATAGGGTTGCAAACCTATTCAAAGCGCTCGCCGGAGAGCGTCCCGTTTTCCTCACGACCGACATTCACCACTACCTTTACGATGCCAACACGTGGTACATCAACCGCGAATCCCGCAAGAGTTGGCTCCGCGAATGGGCTGCACTACTTTATTCCAAATTTGAACTCATCGGACTAGACACCCTCACCGCAGCGGATTCCACCTATTACGTTCCCATACGTTCTGTCAGCGAAGAAAAAAATATGGAACCCGTCGTTGACCTGCAAAAGTTTCTGAAGCAGGCCAATTCCAAAACGCAAGAGGTCATCAATAACGCAGCAAAGGATACCACCAAAGCCGTAGAAACAGCCAAGAAGGACTCATCCAAGTCGGAATCTAAGGCCGAACCGAAAAAAGACGATAAAAAAGACGTCAAGAAAGAAGAGTCCAAGAAACAAGAGCCTAAAAAGGACGAAAAGAAAGAAACTAAAAAAGACGAGCCCAAGAAAGAAGAAAAGAAGGACTCCAAGAAGGAAGAACCGAAAAAAGACGACAAGAAGGACAACAAGTCCAGCAGCGACAAGAAAAAGGACGAAAAGAAAAGCTAGCTGAGGCCTAGACAAGGCCCATCAAGCGGCCTTCACCAGAACGCAACATCTTGTCCATATATTCTTTGGCCGCTTTGCAAGCCTCCGGCAAATCCTTGCCTAGGGCCAAGTTCGCCAAAATCGCAGCCGACAAAGTACAACCCGTACCATGCTTTTCAACACCGACAAGGCGCGGGCTCGAAAATTTGTACTGATTCCCGTCACGGTCCCAAAGGATATCAACAGCATCGCTGTCCTTGGAATGCCCCCCCTTCAACAGCAAAGCAAAATCCTTGCCCAGTTCAATTTTTCCACGAGAGGCGGCAAGCCCCAAACCGAGGAAACCAAATTCCTCCTGATTCGGAGTCACTAGGTCGATATTCTTCATCACGGGCATGAAATCGTCCTGCTCCACCGCCCTCAAGAAATGGAAACCGGCGCTGGCACTCGCAATGGGATCCCAGATAATAAAGGCATCAGGAGAACGCATGCGGATAAAGTCGACAATGCGCTTGAGAACCTTGGCTTTCTCCACAAGTCCAATCTTCACGAACTTGAACGTGTGCTTTTTGAACAGCGTTTCGAGCTGAGCCTCAATCCGGTCCCAAATGACCCAACCCGGAGCGACAAATTCATCTTCGTTCTGCTCTGTAAGCGCGGTACACACAGCTTGGGCATAAACACCAAAATGCGCCATCGTCTTGACATCGGCCAAGATTCCCGCACCGGCACTTCCATCAAAACCAGCAATAGTCAAAGCGTAATTCATTTTTTCGGACATACAGACAATTCCCTTTTTCGCCTCGCAGAGGGCTAGAAATAAAGGCCAATAAGAACGGCAGTCACCACGCAAATGCCCAAGACCGCCGGCACGATGAGCTTACGCATGGGCTTTGCCCCCAAGAAAAACACAAGGCCCCCCTTGGTAAGCGTATTCGCAAGGCTTGCAAACAAAATCGAAAGAATCAGTTCCCGGTTCTCGATAGAAGCCTTCATGCTCATGTCTATTAACGAGAAAGCCACGGCATCCATCTCGGCGGCGCCCCCCAAGAAACTGCAACCGATAAGCGCTCCGTTGCCCAAGTACACGCGGGCGGCATTCGCGACAAACATCACGACTGTGAAAACTAGGCCAAACTTGATTGCAGGCAAAAGCCGGAACGGATTGCTGAAATCCGAACTCTTCTCGGTATGCTGCCCAGCCTTGAACTTGAGGAACAAGGCGTATCCCAGGCTCGGGACCACCGGCACAAGCAGCGGAACAGCAAGTGGCCCCGCCAGATTCGGCACCAAGAAAATGCAAATGCAATACAGGCGCGCATACATCACCGCCCAGCTGAGCACGATGCCCACGGTAAAATCATCAGCATAGCTTTCGTTGTTGCGGCTCCGCCCCACCATGTTGAGCGTAAGCGCGGTACTGCTCGCAAGCCCGCCAAAAAGCCCCGTCAGCCAAATTCCCTTGCCCGGGCCAATCAACTTGATCAAGATGTAGCTCACGAAACCGATGCCGCTGATGAACACGACAAAGAGCCAAATCGAATGAGGATTCAGAACCTCGAGCCCCGGCGGGCCAAACGAACTGTTCGGCAAAAACGGAAGAATCATCAACGTGATCACGGCAAACTTCACTGTCGCGATAATATCTTCCGCCGAAAGTCTGTTCGCAAAGTCGTGCAGTTGCTTCTTGGAATTGAGCAGCAACAAGAGAACGACCATCCCCACGCACGCTTCCAGCAACCGATTGTACCAGCACAACCCGCCAAGAAGGTAAACAAGCAGCAAGGCGACACTTGTCGTTATACCGGCCGTACCTTCCTTATGGCTCAAGCCGAATGCGACATGCGATGCCGCCAACAAAATCCCGATGACGACAAGGCCTGTAATGAACGGAGCCACAGAGCCAAGCAAATCAGAAAAGAACACAGACAAAACACCGCTCAAGCCGACCATCGAAAATGTGCGGACACCCGCCGGATGCCTATCCGACGCATCGAAATACGAATGCTCACGCTGCATGCCGATAATAAAACCGATACCCAGCGCAGCGATAAGCTTATAAAAAATATGGAACTCAATCATGCTTGTAAATCTATACAAAAAACAAGAAAAACGTCTATCCCCGAACCATTTTCAAGAACGGGAAGAACCTAATTCTTGCGATTTTTCATCGTACTGACTTTCATGTCGTACATTTTGCTGTCGGCCAACTTGTAGACATCTTTGGCTTTTGTCGAATCGCCCAGTTCATGTATCGCGTAGCCGTAAGCGGCTTCCAATGGCACCGGCAAGCCGTAGCTATTGCTTTTCTCCAGAATTTTCAAGTCCTTCAACGCCGACTGCAACTCATGCAAGTGTTCCGAACGGACTATCGCCAAGAACTCGTCGCCACCCATGCGGATAGTCGTTCCCACTCCGTTGAAAGCCTTCTTGAACACTTCGGCATATCTTATCAATAATTTATCACCGACGCTGTGCCCGTGAGAATCATTCACCTTCTTGAGGCCATTCATATCGATGCTCACGATAGCGTATTTGCTGTCCCGGCGGTCAAGCACCTCAAAAATTCGTTCGCACTTGGCCCTGTTGTAAAGCCCCGTCAGCGAATCACGAAAAGCAATCTGCTTGAGCATTTCTTTTTCGGTCTTGTCCATGACCACATCGTACAGATAAATAAAATAACTCACCATCAGGAATATCACAAAAACAAGCGCACCCAACGGCAAAAGGGTTAAATCGATATTGCTATCGACAACGCCAAGGTACCACTGCATGTGGAAGCGCACCAAATCAATGATTCCGAACGAGAAGAAGATGACGATTCCATAAACAAGGATGCGTTCCTGCATACCAAACATACGGTCGTGCAGAATTCTCGCCAAGAGCATGTACAAGAACAAGACAATCACAAAAAGATGGAAGAACGGAAGGAAGCACGAATAGTGAGCGAAGTTCAGCGCATGGGACACTGTCGATACGACAAAGAACAGCACGGCAACAGCCAAGAACGTCCATAGGCCGTTCATCTTCCAACGGGCAAGCCTCCCCCAGCGCATATTGATCAGCAAAAGACACATGGGAATCGGGACTAGATAAAGCGAAATGTACTCAAGCAAGGTGTTGAAGGCAAAATCCATGGAGAACATTTGGATAACCCTCATATAGCACATGGTCCAAAGCCCCATCAAAAACGAAATGAAGCCTATCAGGATGAGTCGATAGAACGAGCGCGAATAAGCAAGAGCAATGAAACCAACAAAGACAGAAAGAACAGAGAAAAGGCAAAGGAAAATACCACTACCAGCCGCCAGCGCATGCCGCGAGAAAAAGTCCGACACAATGTTGTTATGCAAGACCTTGACGGACGTGGAAGTGAGCGCCGCAGCGGTTTCCGCAACGATTTGTTTTATGGTAATCGTGCGGCGGTCGACATTTTCGGGTAAATTGATAAAATGGAACCCGCTACCGACCAGGCGCCCTTGTTTATACAAATCATGCCCATAGCTGTAAATAGGCTGGTCGTCCAAATAGACCGAAACTGCAGAGTGGAAAGTCCTGAAGCGCAGCGTAGACAAGGGAAGGACGTCGATGTTCAGGAGTTTCTTGTAAACAAGCGTATCGCCAATTTTGACATCTTCGGGAATCTTGTATTCCGCGATATTGACATTATTCGAGGTGGAACCACCATAGGTGACCGACCAGCCCTCATCGAAATGCAGTTGGTCGTTATCAAGCCCGCGCTTGCTCAGATTTGCGAAGAACACAAAAAAGAGCACCAAGAACGCGAACGCGATGACTGTGAATAAAATCCTGCGAGACCGCCTCATCATGTTTCCCAATCCTGCGGGAGTCAACGCTCCCAGACTTGGAACAATGTAGCAAAATCGTTTTTCTCGTCAGCACTAAAAGATTCTTCGGATACCATTCGCCAGCCATCTCCCCAATCCGGGAAGAACACATCGCCATCTACATCGGAAAGCACACGCGTCACATACAACTTTTTGACAAGCGGCATGGCCTCGCGGTATACGGCGGCGCCGCCGATGATGAAGCACTCCGTTTCCCCGGCGGCGCGGGCCTTGTCCAAGGCCTGTTCGAGGCTCCCGCACACAGTGCACCCCGGAGCCTCGAACGCCGTATTCCGCGTGAGCACATAGTTCGTGCGGTTCGGCAACGGGCGTCCGATGTCGTCGTAGTTCTTGCGACCGAGGATTATGGAATGCCCCGTCGTGATAGCCTTGAAGCGTTTGAGGTCGGCGGAAAGGTGCCACGGGAGGTGCCCGTCACGGCCGATGACGTTGTTTTGGGAAATAGCGACAATAGCGGAGATGAGCATAATGGATAATGGATAATGGATAATGGATAATGGATAATGGATAATGGATAATG